>JAKLQB010000502.1 GCA_022013615.1 Desulfobacterales bacterium
AACACCGCCGCATGATTTCCCCAGACATGATTGGCCGAAGGTCTATTTCGTCTGTTCTCGGCATTATCCACAACGTCATCATGGAGTAAGGAGGCTGCATGGAGGTATTCAAAGATGGTCGAAAGACGATATGCGTCTTTCCCCTGATAGTCGCAGAGTTGGCAGGAGAGCAGAAAAAAGAGAGGCCTGAGCCTTTTGCCGTGTCCTAATAGGATATGGTTTCCAATATCTTCAACAAGGGCTACCTTAGAACTGAGGGCTTCTTTCAATTCTTTGTTAATTCTTGTAATATGTTCTGTATACTTATCTAAAATCGCACTACTCGAATCCATCTTAACCCTTAATTTCCCCCACAAGATCATAGGCATGGGCTTGGCTTACAAGTACCGGCATAATTTCGCCTGGCACGCCCTTGCCCTTGTTAATCAAAACCTGTGCATCCACGTCAGGCGCCATGGTTGCCGTCCTCCCTTTTAGCAACAAATCCGTCTCATAGCTTGGGCCTTCAATCAGTACCGGCACTGTTTGCCCTACCAAACGTTGATGTATTTTTTTGAGATATCCGCCTGGAGAGACATGATCTCATCTCGTCTTTGCTCAGCGTCTTCATGTGCTACGGTTTGTTTAAGTCGGGCTGCAGGTGCCCCCTTTTCCCCGCTAAAGACAAATACCCCAAGGTGATCAACCTGTGCCATCCTCACAAAAGCCAGAAGCTCATTAGACATTTCCTCGGTTTCCCCCGGGAAACCGACCATCAGGGTCATTCTGAGACTGATCCTGCGTTTTTTAGATCTTACCCTTGCAATCAATTCCCATGGCGTCTCCTTGCCAGGATTTCTGCCCATGGCCTTCAGGATCTTTTCATTAACATGCTGCTGGGGCAGATCAAGATAAGGGCAAATGACTTCCTCGGAATCCATAATATCAAGAAGCCTGTTTGATATCCCATTGGGATGACAATATAGTAGACGAATCCACCGAATCCCATCCAATTTGACCAGTCGCTCCAATAGGTTTTCCAGGCAAACGCCTTCCCCGAGATCCTTACCATACATGGTGGTATCCTGGGCAACAAGGTTAATCTCTTTTACGCCTCGGTCTATCATTTCCTTTGCTTCGATGATCAAGGACTCAGGCCTTCGGCTTCGAAAAGGTCCCCTCAGACTGGGGATGATACAGTAAGAACATCTGTGAGAACACCCCTCAGCAACCTTGAGGTAAGCACTGTAAAAAGGCTCTGTGGGAATCCGCGGGACAGAGTGGTCTGCCAAATAAGTTGGTCTCCCAATAAAAACTGGCACACGAGCACTTGACCTGCCATTGGCAATAACATCTACAACCCGATAAAACTCTCCTGTGCCTAACCACCCATCCACTTCCGGAATCTCTCTTCGCAGTTTATACCCATAGCGCTGCACAAAACACCCGGCCACTACCACCTTCTTCAGCGCCCCCTGCTTCTTGAGGTTTACAAACTCAAGGATTGTGTCAATGGCCTCTTCCACAGCAGGCCGGATAAACCCGCAGGTGTTAATCACAGCTACTGCAGCCTCATCAATGCTCGAAGCAAGGTCAAA
>JAKLQB010000503.1 GCA_022013615.1 Desulfobacterales bacterium
ACCTCCTGATTATGTCAGAAAACAGACGCTTGTTAATGGTGAGCGCTATATCACCGAATCCTTAAAGACCATGGAAGAGAAGGTGCTGGGCGCAGAAGAGAAGCGGGTCGTGTTAGAATTCGAGATTTTTGACCGGATACGCAAAAAGGTGGCACTTGAGAACCAGCGTATCAAAGAAACGGCTGAATTTATTGCGGAAATTGATGTGCTAACAGGGTTGGCCGAGACTGCTGAAATGAATAATTATACCTGTCCGGAAATAAATGAGAGTGCTGACATAGACATTGTAGATGGCCGACACCCTGTTATCGAGCAAACTGTCAAAGATGAGGATTTTGTGCCAAATGATATACACCTGGATTCCGGGAAACAGCAGATGTTGATCATTACCGGGCCTAATATGGCAGGGAAATCCACCATTCTCAGGCAGACTGCCCTGACAGTGCTTATGGCTCAAATGGGCAGCTTTGTCCCGGCTTCTAAGGCGGTCATTGGTATTGTGGATCGCATCTTTACACGGGTTGGGGCCTCGGATGATCTTGCCAGGGGGCAGAGCACTTTCATGGTGGAGATGAACGAAACAGCAAATATCATGCGCCATGCAACACCGAGAAGCCTGGTTATCCTGGATGAGATTGGGCGCGGGACGAGTACATATGATGGCTTGAGCATCGCCTGGGCAGTAGCAGAGGCGTTGCACGACAGGGATGGAAAGGGAGTGCGGACCCTTTTTGCAACTCACTACCATGAACTTACAGACCTGGTGGCATCCAAACAGCGGGTGAAAAATTTTAACATAGCGGTCCGGGAGTGGAATGACAGGATTATCTTTTTAAGAAAACTCGTTCCAGGAGGAACAAGCCGGAGCTACGGAATACAAGTGGCACGGATTGCCGGTTTACCCGAAGGAATTTTGTTACGGGCTAAGGAGATACTCCATAATCTGGAGGGAACGGAACTGAATGATGTGGGGAGGCCTCGCCTGGCACAGGGTTCTTGTGAGAAGGATGAAGGTGAAATTGTGCAGCTAAGCCTTTTCATGCCTCAGGATCGGAAACTGAGAGAATGGATTTCGGGATTGGATATTTCAGGCATGACCCCGCTGGAGGCTTTGACTGAGCTCAATAATTTGAAGGATTATGTGGGCTTATGAAGATCAATTCAATCTTAATATTAATGCTACTGGTTCTTTTGGCCACTTCCTTTCCGGGTGGATCTGAAGTCCTCGCCAAAACCCCCAAAAAGCCCGCCTTGCTCCTGAAAGAGGCTGACCAGTGTCGTGAAACTTTGTACGGCTCGGCTAAAAAGAAAAAATATCGTCACAATTGGTCAAGCTGTATTCGCCAATATGAAAAGATATATAATAGTTACTCCAAAAGTGATGAAGCGCCCTGGGCCTTATATCATTCGGCCAGTCTTTTTACATGGCTTTACACGTACTCCGGAAAGTCTCAAGACCTGGATCAAGCCCTTCTTTTGTATAGGCGATTGACAGATGAATACGAAGACCATCAACTAAGTGATGACGCCCAATATAAAATCGGAGAAATCTTTTACAAATACAAAAAGGATCCCACCCACGCCTACGTGGAATTCTTGAAAGTGGATATAAAATATCCGTCTGGAGATATGCGGCCAAAGGCAAAAAAGATGCTGGATCAGTTGGCCGCAGTTTTAAGCGAACAAGACAATGACAGAGACCCTGCAGGAGAAAAGTACGCATCCATTGCGGTCAAGGATATCAGGCATTGGTCAACACCTAATTACACCCGGGTGGTCATCGACCTCGATGGTCCTGTCAAATATAAACACCATCTTCTCAAAGCAGATCCGGATCTCAGGAAACCGCGCAGGCTCTATCTGGACCTTGAAAATTCCCACGTTACTTCTCAGGTTGAAAGTCCCGTGCCTATTAAAGACGGTTTGCTCCAGAGGGCCAGGGCAGGTCAATTTACTAAAGATACCGTGCGAGTAGTCCTTGATGCCGAAAGTATCGAGGATTATAAGGTTTTCCATCTCTATGACCCCTTCCGAATCGTGCTGGACGTGCAGAGGGCTGAAAAGACAAATGCAGAGGATGAGCCCAAGCTGGCCCTGGAAAAAAGAACCGTAAGAAAAGGTGTCAGGAGGGCTGAAGTTCCCGAAGACTCGATGTCACTTGCCAGACAGCTTGGGCTGAATGTCAAAAGAATTGTGATCGATCCCGGACACGGGGGTAAAGATCCGGGCTGTAATTCGAGTGGGGGAGTGAAAGAGAAGAACATTGTTCTGAGTATCGCCAGAATTCTGAAAAAAAAGATCGAAGAGGAGATTGGATGCGAGGTTTTTCTCACCCGGAACGGGGACGTTTTCCTGCCACTGGAACGGAGAACCGCCATTGCCAATATGAAAAAGGCAGACCTGTTTATATCGCTTCACATTAACGCCCACAGAAATAGAAAAATCTCCGGGTTGGAAACCTATTTCCTCAATATGGCAACGGATGAGAGGTCGGTAATGGTGGCGGCAAGGGAAAATGCTACTTCTGAAAAGAATATAAGCGACCTACAGACGATTCTGAACGACCTTATGCTCAACACAAAAATAACCGAATCGAGTCGCCTGGCTCATGATGTGCAAGAGGGAATGGTATCCTGGGTCAGAAAAAAATATACACAGGCCAGGAGCCTCGGTGTAAAGCAGGCCCCCTTCTATGTGCTGATCGGCGCTCAGATGCCCGCTGTCCTGGTTGAGACTGGTTTTCTTACCAATCGCACAGAGAGAAAGAGGCTGCTCAGCAAGCAATACCAGGAAAGTGTTGCTGAAGGAATATGCGCAGGCATAAAGACCTATATCAAGAGCATTGATCAAAATTATAAGGGAGGGTGAAGAATTTTCGATTGACTATTGACTATTTCTGATTTGTAACATCTCAATAAGTTCGGGTGGAGTTTATCCGTTGAGAAGTTAAATTCCAGGGATGTCCAATAGGTATTGGTCAATAATCAATAGTCGATAGTCAATTGAAAATAGTCAATCAACAATAGTCAATCGAAAACCTCTATTTTATCCTTAAATAAGCGTCGATAAAAAGATCAATATATCCATCCATAACTCTGTTCACATCTCCAACCTCTACATTGGTCCTGTGGTCCTTGACCATCGAGTAGGGATTAAACACATATGACCTTATTTGACTGCCCCATGCAATTTCTTTTTGGGAATCGTGTATCTCCTGTTTTTTCTGTTCCAGTTTTCCTTTCTCACGATCATAAAGCCTTGCATGCAACACCTTCATTGCCATTTCCTTGTTTCGATGCTGGGATTTCTCATTTTGACACTGCACAACAATTCCCGTGGGAATATGCGTAATTCTGATTGCTGAGCTTGTCTTGTTAACATGCTGACCACCGGGGCCGCTGGCCCTAAAGGTGTCGATGCGTAGATCTTTATCATCTATTTTCACCTTAATGTCCGTGTCCACCTCGGGAAGCACGGAGACAGAAGCAAAGGAAGTGTGTCTTCTTCCAGTGGCATCGAAGGGGGAGATCCTGACCATCCGGTGGATACCATGTTCGGATTTCAGATGGCCGTATGCGTAAGGGCCAGTTACATTGAATGTAACATTTTTGATGCCGGCTTCGTCCCCCGGAAGATATTCGATGACCCGAACCTGCATATCCTTATTCTCGCTCCAGCGGCTGAACATTCTGAAAAGCATTTCCACCCAGTCCTGGGCCTCCGTTCCACCGGCCCCGGCATTGATAGCAACAATTGCGCTTCGTTTATCATCTCTGCCCCCAAGTAATGACTGGAATTCCAGATCCTTAATTTCTTCCTGAAGGCTGTTTACGTCCTTCTCTACCTCCCGCAAAGCAGCTTCATCACTCTCCTCAAAGGCCATTTCAGCGAGGGTTTTTCCGTCTTCAACTCCCTGATAAAGCCTTTGCCACAGATCGATTTGTTCCCTCAAAGAGGCACTTTGCTGGCTTATTCGAGTGGCCTCCTCCTGATCCTTCTGCCAGAAGTCGGAATTTGACATTATTTTTTCTATCTTTTTAAGTTCTTGCTCATGATTATCCAAGTCAAAGATGACCTCTTAAGTCTTGAAGCTGTTTCATAATAAAACCAATTTTTTCCATGATTTGTTCGTACATTCTGCACCTCCTATTGTTCCAGGATATAACTCACCGTGATATTCTAATCCATTAGGAAATTATTTCAAGGGGGGAGTGTGATCACGTTATTTTTTAACTTTTCGTCTGGTGAAGAGACAGGAGGCAATTCCGATGAGAGACATGACGATAGCAACGAAGGCGAATACATCTCCGAAACGGGTATAAAACGTAAAAGGAGATTTGGAAATATCAAGAGTCGCCTTCAGGACCTCGTTGGTGAATGGGGCGCTCTGGTCAATGATATTCCCATGAACTCCTATGAATGCGCTAAGGCCCGTGTTTGCTGCTCTTATCATGGGTATCCTGTTTTCCACAGTCCGGAATGCAGCCATATACAAATGCTGATAGGGTGCGCTCGTCATGCCGAACCAGGCATCGTTTGTAATATTTATAAGAATATTTGCCCCTTCCAGGGCATGGGCGCGGGCAATTTCCGGGAAGATGGCCTCATAGCATATTAAAATGCCCATGGAGAGTTTGCCCTGTCTCAAAGGGGCTATCCTGCCACCGGCATCAAAATCGCCCGCTGCAGGAACCAGCCGGCTTACAAAGAAGAGGAGCTTTTTCAGGGGAACGTATTCTCCAAAGGGCAGAAGGTGCACTTTATCATAATACTGCGGAGGCTGGTCATTTGGCGTTACCAGATAAGCGCGGTTGTAATACTTGGGATTTCCATCAATAATCTTGTAAGCAGGGCTCCCAAAGACAATGAGCGCTCCGGATTTCATTGCAATGGAATAGACCTTTGGTGCGTACTCTTTGTTATCCTGGAAGAAAAAGGGCAGGGACGTTTCAGGCCATACAATCAGTCCTGGTTTAAAACCGTAGGCAGAACGGGTGAGCCTTTGGTATGTCATCATGGTCCTGGCCTGATGGGCGGGGACCCACTTGACTGATTGGTCGATATTGCCCTGAATAATGACACTATTAACATGCAGGGGATGTCCTTTGTCTGTTTGTTCCTGTGTGAGGCGAAAATGGCCGTATGTCAGTGTTAACCCCGCCATCAGAACTGTAAAAAGAAATTCCCATTTATGAAGGCCAAGCCCTCTCTTATGATGTCTAAAAAATATATGGTAGATAAGAATATTTACGATAACTATCAGGAAGGACAGCCCATAGACTCCGCATAAATCAGCAATTTGAATCAGATGCAGGTTCTTGA
>JAKLQB010000504.1 GCA_022013615.1 Desulfobacterales bacterium
ACAATGGCAGGTTGGCGGATCTCTAAACATGCACGTCGCAGCAGCTCCAGAAAGGAGGGGTCCGCCCAGTGCAAATCCTCCAGAAAAAAAACGGTCGGCGCCCTATCGGCAAGAGAGGAAAGAACCGCCAGGATTGCCGTTTGTAGACGGGATTTCCAGAACTCGGGGCTCACATTTTCTACCTGAGGATAGCTCAGCGAGTAAAGACCACCCACATAAGGGACAATATCTTCCTGCTTTGCGACAAGAGATTCAATCCCGGACTCGACTTTTTTCCTCACTTTTTCAGGAGGATCGTTTTCCTCAATGTGCAACAATCGATTTAATAGATCAACCAGCGGGAAATAGGGTATGTTTTGAGAATATGCATAGGCATGTCCTTCTATCCATTGAATCTGCTCAAGATCAAGGCTGGCCTTGAACTCCTCTACCAGTCTGCTTTTTCCCGTACCGGCGGCACCGCAGATCGAAAAAATTCGGCCCTGGCCTTGCCGCAGATCTTTGACCGCCTCTGACAGTTCGGCCATCTCCACATTCCTGCCAACCAGATCGGCTCTCAGTCCCGAGAGCCGATGGATGGTGACCGGTTTGTCCCTTTGAGATAATACTTTATAAACCTGCACGGGATCGGCCTTGCCCTTGACGGTTGCTGTTTCCATGTATTCACATGTGAAATGTCCCTCAATCTGATGGCAGGTATCCACATCGACCAGAATTTCACCCGGGTTCGCCAGATTGCTCAGGCGTGAAGCCAGATTGATGGTGTCTCCGGCAACACCATGTGTGCCTCTCTCCATGTTCACTTCACCGGTAACTACCAGGCCAGTATTGATGCCTGTGTGCATCGAAATGGATTGCCCTATCCTTTTTTCAACCTCCGGGCTAATTGTATCCACCAGTTGATGGATTTCTCGGGCAGCTTTGATAGCCCTGATTGGATCATCCTCATGGGCCTGGGGTACACCGAATATTGCCATCACCGCATCACCGGCATACTTTTCGATGAATCCATCGTAATTGGCTACTATTTTTGAAATTTCACCAAAGATCCGACTGGTGATCTCTTTGACTTCTTCCGGGTCCAGCTTTTCGGACATTGCAGTATATCCGGTAAGGTCGGAGAAAAGAACCGTAACGTGCTTTCGTTCACTTACGATGGGGGCAACATCGTTAGGTTTTATATCAACTGCGGGCTGAAGAGGTAGGCTTTCAGTCTCTGAAACATTATCTAAGGTTTCTAAAGGGGGTTCAAGTTTACAGCCGCATCCATCACAAAATTTACTGCTTGCCCTGATGGAGTTACCGCACTCGGGGCAGGAAAGTTCGAATTTATGTCCACATTCGCTGCAAAACTTAGCCCCTTCACGATTTACAAACTGACAATCTGGGCATTTCAATTTGATACCTCCATTTAAAGGTTAAGCAGTTTGAAAGATGTTGAAGTAATGTAGGATGGTGAAATAGAAATATCGTAAATATGACTTTGTGTCAAATTTGAAAGTATACTATATATTGTAGTGAGGCACCAATGTGGATTTTGCAGATATCTCTTACCGAAAACCAAATATCACCCAGATACCGATATATTGAGAATATTCATAGCATGAGAAAACCTGTGATATCAAGTTAAATCAGCCCCAAATTTGACAGAGTTCCGACTACATCTTGCCATTATCACAACTTACTGAAAATATTGTATATAAAACGCATATCACACGTTTTTCGGCGGTGTCAAGGGCTGAGACACATAGATATACCCTGGCGAAATTCCAGAATACTTATCTAAACCTTAAATTTCAAGGGTGGATAAAGCCTTCATATTTGATTTTGTAATCGATATTCTCGAAGACTCGCGAGATTTCTGATTAGTAAATCAATTGGAAAGTTCACCATATCCTGCCTAGCCGTGCATTTTTTCTTGACCGAAGAATGTTTTTTTGTTGCTATTGGTCATCTGTTTTTTCTCACAAACCAAACATTGATAAGGAGGTTATGGTATGGTAGATTGTGCTGATATGAAAGAAGGTGATCTGTTCGTATGCGATGCCTGTGGCCTTGAACTCCGCGTCGAAAAGGCCTGTACTTGCAGTGCCGGGGAAGAAGGCGCTTGCAGCGTTCCGCTGCAGTGTTGTGGCAAGGGTATGGTCACAAAATAGGTGTCACCATTGAAAGAAGTTGGCAAGGTCCCTTGCGTGAGAAACTGAGGGGGAAGTCCCCTCGGTCTACTCGACTCTGTCCCCATATGAAAGTAGATACTGGTTTTTTTTAATTTTAACCCTATTTAAATCAGCCATAGGAGGTAGATGATACAACCGGTTCGATCATTTATTATTCTGATTTTAGTTTTGCTGATCTCATTAACAACAACCTATGCCGATGATTTAAACGAAAAGCTTATCACCGCAGGAAAAACCGGTGATACCGCTACCGTCAAATCTTCTATAGAAAAGGGAGCAAATGTAAATGCGAAAGATAAATTGGGTCAGACAGCTTTGATTGTGGCTGCTAAAAACGGGCATGTTGAAACAGTACAAACCTTAATTTCACAGGGAGCAGATGTGGATGCTCAGGATTTATTTGAAAAATCAAGTTTACACTATGCGGCAAGAAATGGTGATGTGGAAGTAGCAAAAGCCTTATTGATAAAGGGTGCAGACGTAAACAAGAAAAATTTAGGTATTTAATAAGATTTATTATTATGCTTAAACTTTTTAGTATTTATAATCCATCGGCTTTGAAAAGATTGATGAGGCCAGTAAAACCTTCAGATC
>JAKLQB010000505.1 GCA_022013615.1 Desulfobacterales bacterium
CATTTCAGGAGGAAGAAAGGTAACCGTTCACAGGTTCAGGGTTCAACGTTCAGGGTTAGGGACAGGGACAAAATTGAAGACCCGAAGTCCTCGTAAAAAATGCTGGTTTTGCCACATAATTGCCAAATACCATGTTCCAGATTTGTGGGGATGTGGAAGCGGTCGGTTTTCCCGTACAAAGCGTTTACAAAATGACGTATGGTGATGAGAATGCAACCTTTGAACCTCTGAACCTTTGAACCCGTGAACGGTTACGAAGAAAGATTGCTCTCTATGGTCTTGAGTATCTCATCGTGGTTGAAAGGCTTAGAGATAAAGCTGGAGATCAAACCCTCTGCCAGGGAATGCTGTATGCCCACGTCATCTTTGTAAAAATAACCCGAAACTATTACAATATCAATTGAAGGATCAAGCTCTCGAATCCGCCTTGCCAGTTCTAACCCTTCAATGTCGGGAAGTTTGGCGTCCAGAAAGGCCAGTTGGAAGCGGTTTCCTTCCACCAGTTTGAGGGCCTCCTGGCCGTTTAGTGCCTTTTTTGAAGGATATCCATTTTTTTCCAATATATGCTCCAGGGCCCAGCACATATCGGGCTCATCATCCACGATCAGAAATACATTTTCTTTGCTTTTCATTATTACTCCTTAAAGGGCGTTGCGGGTTTCATAATTACAACAACGGCAACTTCACTTTAAAGGTGCTGCCTTTTCCTTTAACGCTATCCACCTCAATAGTTCCGGAGTGCTGCTGTACGATGGAATAGGAGATGGAAAGGCCCAGTCCAGTCCCTTTTCCCACGGGCGCAGTCGTGTAAAAGGGATCAAATATATGATCAATGTCTTTTTTGGAGATGCCGTCCCCCGTATCTGTTATACGAACCGCCACCTCCCTCTCCTCTTTTTCCATGGAAAAGCTCAAAAGCCCCCCATCCGGCATTGCCTTGATGGCGTTCAGGAAGAGGTTGATGAATACCTGTTGAAGGAGGCTTGCATTGCCGCTTATCAACACAGGCTCTTCGGTGCTCTCAGACTTCAGCTCGATTTTTTGAATCCTTGCCTGGTTGGCGATCAGCGTAAGGGTTTCCTTGATAAGCAAGGGTAGGTCTACTTGCTCAACCTGGGTTTTCGCCGAGGGACGAGCAAACCTCAACAGGTTTTCGATGATGATGGAGGCCCTTTGAATGCCTGTGTGAATTTTGTCTGCGCATTCCTTTCTGAACTTCAGGTTGATATCCTCATCCTTGAGAAACTGAGCGGCAGAAGAACAGATCGCCAGGGGGTTTCGAATCTCGTGGGCAATCCCCCCGGCCATCACTCCAAGTGCGGCAAATTTCTGTGACTGAAGTAGTTGTGTCTCCAATTTGAGGCGCTCGGTAAGATCTCTTCCCACAGCCACGATTCCCGTTGTTTTGGACTGTTCGTCTTTCATTGGAGAGCAGACCCAGGAGACACGAATAGTCGCCTCACCCTTTGTTATAAGATCCCATTCAGCCATCTTGGATTTCTTGCCGGTCTTGAGACCTGCAAAGACCTTCTCTATCTCTTTCTGGTGGTCTTTACCTAAAAATTCGGAAAAAAGACTCCCCCTTACTTCATTGAAGGCGTAGCCCGAACTCTTTTCTGCGGCCGGGTTCCAGGATAATATTTTCCCTTTCATGTCGGTGGACAGGACTATATCGCTGGCACTTTCAAAGACACTGGCCAGGTGGCGTTCAACGCGGCGCACCTCTTCACTCAACCGTATCTGCTCGGTCACATCGTCCATCAGAAAAATCACATTCTCAACAACCCCTTTCCAGGAGAAAGGGAGAAGGCGGTAATAATAAATCCTCAGTGGGATCCCTGGTGAACGATAGTACATCCGTTCTCCTCTGGTCGGCTGGTTCTTATCAAAGACCTGATGGATGCGTTGCGCAATGTCCATGTGATCAAAAATGATGGGTGGAAATACTTCCTTCAGGCGATGACCGATCGTATTCGACAGAGAGCGCCGGCTCTTTTCCAGAAAATTCCGGTTTGCAGAGACGATACGCATATCCCGATCGATGAGGAGAAATGAGGAGGGAATGGCCTCTAAAAGCATTGCATAAAGTTTTTCATAGCGTTGAGATGAGTTTTGGTATAGCACCTCTGCCCTGTTTTGTTCCATTAATGAATCCACCGTTCTGTTCCTTTCCTGGCCTTGCCGGGGTACATATCTGTGCGGCTTAAGCGTTCTGAAATGAGATCATCATAGATTCTCAGTACATGCTCTAAAATCTTTAGCATCAAAGGGTTGCTGAGTTCTTTTAACCGTAACCGTTCACGGGTTCAGAGGTTCCCCGCCGGGCGGGGAATCTGTGAACGCTTACGATTTTTTCAAGTATCTCTTCCGGGATTCCTGTCCCTTTCAATGTTCTTTGGCATGCTGGTCCGAGACAATGCATTTTGGCCGATGTCATTGATATCCGCCTTGAGCAGTGTAAGGAGCCTGGCATGATTAAAAACAATGAGGCCTCTGATGACCTCTTCAGCTCTTGTCACGTTCTTATCAAGGATATTTAGGGCCTCCTTTACCTCCGGCTGGGGCTCTTCCAAGGCCATGTTGAGAAAGTAAGCCGCGTTCTTGATAGCCCCTAGGGAGTTGCGCAGTTCGTGTCCTATGCCGCGGGCGAGTTGTTCTATCGTAGCCCTCTTCTCCAAGCGCCCAAGCTGGTCTCGTATTTCCTTATTCCCGGCTTCTGAGGTTTCCCATTCAACAATACCTCGGCCCAACTTTACCAATTCATTTATGAGTTGCTGTTCGGTTTTATATGAATCTGTTTTTATCATTTTCCTTGCGATTTTTACTTTCTCCTTAATCCTGTTGTCCGCCTCCTTTTCCTCCACTCAGCCATTTGTATGGGTCTATCCATATGCGGCGACGGAGTTACGGTTTTGAGAATTTCGGATTGACCCTCTTCATTCTATTCAAAGCCCACCTAACCCGGACAAGCCGGAATTGACTATTGACTATTGAATATTCAGACCTCGTTATTTAATCTAAAAACTAGGTTCGATTTTTGGACACCAACCTCATCATAATGGCTATATGGAGCCAAATTGAGGAATTGCGAATTTAGGGATTGAGGGATTAAGATAAGGAAAAGATTCATATTTCAATTCCCAAATTCCCAAATTCCTGAATTCTACGAGTGTCCAATTTTCATGCAAACGATATGGATTCTAATAATAACAACCACTTAACTACTCAACCATTCAACCACTTAACGAGGTCTGATATTTGTGTCTCCGCTATTTTTATGATAGTTCTTTTATAATGGAAAGAATTCCTTTAATTAAAAAAACTGAACTACTAAATGATATTTTACAGGAAACCACGCCTTGGCGTGGTTGAATGTTCGGTATTGGATGTTTGTTTTTTGTAACCGTTCACAGGTTCAAAGGTTCAGGGGTTCAAGGTTCAATTCTCGTCCACGGAGTGC
>JAKLQB010000506.1 GCA_022013615.1 Desulfobacterales bacterium
AACAAAAGATTCTTAACTACTTAAGGACGCTTCCCGTATGATTCTTCATTAGTGCCCAGGCAAAGATAAATAACTAACTCCTTCTCTAAGCCTACAATTGTTCTCTTCGGCAATGCACTCTTATCTCTTTACTGCTATTTATTGCGTTGCTGATGCCATTGGAAGTGAAACACGGAAGGTGCTGCTGCCATATGCAAGGCAATCCTCGGGTGTACGGCAGTGTATGCAGGCAGAGATTCTCCCCGGGCAGATATCCTTATCAGTTGGGAGATGGACACATCTTTGGCTTTGCACCGAAACCTCAAATCCATAATGCTGGCCATATACCTTAATCATCAGAAGATCAAGGCCCTTGCCGCCGGCGTTGAAGTCATATGGTTTCCTGGATGCGTAAAGCTCTGTCTCCTGAGTTGGGTGGAGCCCATCGAATATATGTCTTAAGTTATCCTCGGTGATACCAATACCCGAATCCTGGATCGTCAGCAGGACACGCATATCCTTCGATTTCTCCACAATTCGAATTGATCCTTCATCGGGGGTGTTTTCGACGGCGTTTCTAAGGAGGCCTTCAAGAACTTCCTTCAGAATCTCTGTGTCTGTTTGAACCAAAAGACCCTTTTCGCCCTGCATGCGCAGAAAGACTTCCCGATGGCCTGAACTGTGTCTAACCTTCTCCAAGACCTGATTGAACAATGGAGAAAGGGGAACCGGCTTCGATGAAGTTGGCCTTTGCACTTCCTCATGATCAAGGCCTTTGTATACTTTTCGATACGATAGGATAATACTTTCGCTTTCCTCTTGGACTTCGGTAAGTCTATTAAGTTGCCTTTCCATCCTTTCTAATGCGTTGAAGAGCCCCTCCCAATGGCCGGTAGACGAACGTGAACTCAGCTTTCGCTTTATAATATGGATGGTTCCTCCCATGATGGCCAATGGGGTCTTCAGTTCATGGGATAGGTGATTAATGGTTTTGTCCTTGGCTCGATTGAGGCGTTTGAGTTCCTCGCGAACACTTAGCTCTAAGGAGCGAAAATGCAAGACGACGGCGACTGTCAAGAACATCGAAAGCCAAAAGGAGGCGAACCATAATAGCTTCTCATTGGTGAAAAAGACCACCCCGAGGGTGAGAAGGCCATCATTTAGTCCACCAAGGAACCATAGCAACAGCCCGATACCGAAAGGCACAAGGTACGTCGGCTGATGATCTTTAAGATGCCGTAGTCTTACGATTGTGTTCAAGAAATAGTAGAGACAGGCCACCATACAGAAGAGGTGTATCACTGGTCTAAGCAGCTTGGACTGAGGTCGCAAGATGTCAGCGTAGACAGGGTGAGTTTCTAAAGGAAGCCCGAAAAGCCACGGGGTCTTGCCCCAAAGGGCTAAGAAAGCCAAAAACAGGCTTGTACCAATAACAATCCAAGATAATCGATCGACCTTTGAATCCGAAAGGGTCAGCGTAAATAGGGCCCAACTGGCCGGCAACAATGCTAATGCAGCCTGACAGATTTTGTACCCAGCGAGGATGGATCCTGGCGATTTTTGAAGCGCGTAAATAACCCAGCCCAGGAAAAAGAAGGCCAAAAAAACATAGAAGAGAAAAAGCCACCTCAGGGGGTGGTAGTCGCGATAAAGCACTAAGCTGACAACACACAACATGGCCATACTAACGTTGGTGGCTAGACCAAAAAATGGACCAATGGCGAAATGTGGAATGGCTTCGGGCAGCATTTACACCTTCATCATTTCATAATTAATTGCAGAGAGCTGAGATCGCCGAGACGAAAATAAAGTACTGTTTTGTAGTTATATTCCCTCTCTATGTTCTATGCGGTAGACGGCTAACTAACTAACAGAAATTCTCTTTTCTGACGGAAAGCATAGGCGAACTGTGGTTGTGTGTCAAGAATCAATCACATTCGCCCTACAATTCAGACACTTTATCCCCCGGGAGGTGTCTGAGATCGGGAGCAGGGTCAAATCATCCGAAAATGTCTTCAAGGGTCAAAATTCCGTTGAAATATCCTTCATTTTTTCATCAATTGTTTTCCCTATGTGATAAAGAGCAGCGCTTATTAGATCATGGCGACTTATGAATAAGCTTAAGGTAGTGTGTACCCATTAAAAATACATGAAAGGAGGTCCTACATCCCTGAAGAGTCCAAAGTGATTTGCCAATCCAAAGTGGGATATAATGGAGTGGTGTGCCAGGATTAGGCCCAAATGGAGTCAATATCTTCCCGAACTTTTTGAGTTTGTTCGACATCCAAATGCGGAGAAACTCTGGTCATCGTGCCGGCATGGAAATGGGCAAACATCCGGCCGGTGGTAAGAAAGTATGGGTATTCCTTGCCGGGCATTTCCGCCGGATCCTGATATTCGATGACGTGGAATTTACCCTTACCCCGGGTAAAATGATCCTTGTGCAGATAGGGCGTTCCCGGGTGGTCAATGTCCGGGCAGGGCCAAGTCCATCCAAACCCAGGCGTTCATATGTCATGCCGGCATAGCTTTTCGGGGTCAATGATGTCATTTCGCTGAATACTTCTTCAGGGTTTTCATAATTCATCTCGTTGCAAACCCTTATGATCAGAAAAGCTTCAATTGTCTGTGGGGCTTTTTTCTTGGTTTCCATCCTCGCCTCTCTAAGGGGATCAATATGTCTTTTGGTATGTCATCAAGGAATGGCGAAGGAGCCATGGTAAGAACACGGCCATTGAGGGTCCGGCGCTTTACATGGGATAGGATGAGTCGGGACCGGGCACGTGTCATACCCACGTAAAAGAGACGCCTTTCTTCTTCCTCATCTCTGCTTCCGAACAAAGTGCACGGCATGAGTTGATCCTCGCAACCGGTAATAAAGACCACCGGCCATTCCAGGCCCTTTGCTGCATGAATGGACATCAGGCCCACGCGATCACCGAGAACAAGAGCGTGATCAATGCCCCGCTCCAGGGAAAGGGTGTCTAAGAATGTCTCTATATTCCCTTCAAAATTCGCTGCCAACTGCTTAAGGCGGCGCAGGGTCTCAATGGATTCCTCTGATGAGCATTCAAAATCATGCAATGTTATGGCGTTAGCGATGAGTTCTGATAAGGCGCCGTGTGTCTCGAACGTCTCGGATGATTGCTCTTTTGTAATTGCCGCTTCGGACAGGGATTGCTTATACAACTTCGCGTAATAAAGATTATCCGGATACTGAAGTGTCTGAAAAAACCGCCACAGGATATTGACCGGATACCGGGCAATCAGAGGCGTTTCTCCGGACCGAATAAAGGGAATTCCGGCCCTGTCCAATGCCCCCTCCAGGGCATCACCCTGCGCGTTCAGACGGAAAAGCACTCCTATATCGCCAAATCCTAAAGACAGGTCCCCCTCATGGGACGCTACACGACCGCTATCCAGGGAGAAATAGGTTGTACCTCCTATCAATCTTTCTACCTGTTCCACGATCATCTCGGCCTCTTCCGAGTCGGTCAGGCAGGCCGCAAATGAGACAGGCGCCGCGTTAGGGGATTGACATTCAAGGGGTTTTTCCTTTCCCATGAGGGCGGCAGCGCCTTGAAGTATTTCTTTGGTAGAACGGTAATTCCTTGTAAGTGTTATTTCCTCGGCCCCGGGGAAATCCTCGTTAAATCGGTGGAAATTTCCCACATCTGCACCACGGAATCCGTAGATAGCCTGGTCCGGATCACCGATCACACAGATTTGGGTTTTTCCTGTCTGGATAAGTGCTTTCAATAGTTCAACCTGAATAGGGTTGGTGTCCTGGTATTCATCCACAAAAACCCATGGGAATTTTCCCCCATAGTCACAGGCGACATCGGGATGATCGCGAAAGAGCCTCAGGGTTTCCACTTCAAGGTCGTCAAGGTCCAGCATGCCCAGGCATCTCAACACGGTCTGGTATTTAGTGAACAGGGACATGAGTTTATTCTCGACTTGCGGCTCCGCCAAATCCAGGACAGAGCCTGCTTTCATGCCCGGGAGGGCCTTCAAGAACTTGCCTGTGACTCGTTTGCCCGCACCAGATTCGGAAAGGACTTCTTGTGCAAGACTTCGTGCATCGGTCTCCGGGCAAAGGATAAATTCAGGGGGAAAGCCGATTTTGTCACCCTCGCTTCGGAGGATCTCCAGGCAGAAACTATGGAAGGTGGAGACATGAACTTCATCTGCTGTTAATCCTTCAAGGAGTTTAGAGATCCTGTGCTCCATTTCTCTTGCGGCTTTTCTTGTAAAGGTGAGTGCGAGGACCTGTTCCGGTTTTGCAATGCCTTTGCGGATCAGGTGGGCGATGCGGTGGGTCAGGGTCATAGTCTTCCCTGTTCCAGGACCGGCCACCACCATAAGATGCTCGCCCTGATTAAGAACAGCGGACTTCTGCTCCGGGTTCAGGGGATCAAGGATCGGGTCCGCTGGTAAAACACGCTCTGTTGTAACCACTTTTTGCTTTTTCTTGCGAGTTTTTTTTGGGCGAGGTGTTTGATCCGGCCTGATGGAGTTTTTCTGTGTTTCCCGTGCAAACAGGGCCATCTGGCCGCCCATGGCCTGCTTTTCCGAGTCTTCAAATATGTGAATTATTCCGTACTCGCCGTCGTAACCCTCTTCCCTGATCACCTGATTCCGCCGCATTCTCCCGATCGCCTCGGAAAGTATAGGCCCCCCTGCAACTTCAATATCACTTAGGGGTACATCCATCAGGATCTGAAGTTCCGGCCCGAGCTCAAAAAGCAGTTTTTCATAGAAGGACATCACTTTTTTTGTGGCTGGTCCGCAACTTAAGATATCTGAGAGGATTTCAGGCAGGGGAATGAGGCTGAAAAAATCCTTGGAAAGCAGGGGGGTATCACGGTCCGCAAGTTCGTGAATCCGGTTAAGCACCCCTACAGTCAAGGGTTTCCCACAGACAGGACAGATCCCATCGTGTTTAATGGTTTCTTCGGGCTGAAACCTGACCTGGCATTTACGGTGCCCGTCTAAGTGATATTTCCCCTCTTCAGGATAGAATTCTATTGTTCCTAAAAATCCTTCTCCGTCAGTCATGGCCCGGATTATGTGATTGTAATCCGGATCTGTGTCAAAGATATTGGCCTCGCGCCCAAGTTTGCCAGGGGAGTGGGCATCTGAATTGGAAACCAGGAGATAGTCATCCAGGGCTGATAGAAGGCGATTCATGGGTGGGTCTGAGGAAAGCCCTGTCTCAAGGGCATAAATGTGACTCGTAAGATCTTCAAAGCACTCTTCAAGGGAATCAAAACCTGATTTAGACCCGAATACTGAAAACCACGGGGTCCAGACATGGGCAGGAATAAAAAAGGCCCTGTCGCTTGCTTTAAGGGTGATCTCCAGTAAATCTCTTGAATCCAGACCCAGGATAGGCCTGCCATCAGAAGTGATATTTCCGATTCGGTCCAATTGTTCGTTCAGCTTGAGTACGGATGCCATGTCAGGCATAAGAATGAGATGATGAACTTTTCTTGTCTTTCCGTTTTTCTTGTAAATGCAGCTTATCTCACCGGTTAGGAGAAATCGCGTGGACCCATTACAGGAGGAAGGGAGCTGTGATTCCACAGTCTTCTGGAAATCAGGCCTCAGCCGGTAGAGTCCATCCTCTGCCTCGACCATCTTGTCCTGAAGTTCCGACACCCAACCGGGATGAGTAAAATCCCCTGTGCCAACAACCCTGATCCCTTTTTTCTGTGCCCAAAGTGCAAGGTGTTCAGGATCTAAGCTCTTGGAAGTGGCCCTGGAAAAGTGGGAGTGGGTATGAAGGTCAGCGATGAATTTCATGTGCAATAACAAACTACATCAAGAAGGGCATGTCAACTTTAGAAAATTTGACTTTATTTATTGACTTTAATAATGATTTAGAATATATTACCGATCGGTAATATTATTGTTGTTGGGCCTTCTCTTACAATGAATTTCCCCGATCAGTAATAAAGTATAATAAATCACAATGTTGATATGTAATTATTCCCGATAGGGAATAATTACATTTTGTTTTCCAATAATTTTTATTATTTTTCCCGTTCGGACAAAAAAATTTGAAATGACACAAACAACTCAAAATAACAGCAATACCTGGGTGAAGGTTGCCGACCTAAAAGCCATCGGAGCCATGCTGCGCATAAAACGCAAACAAATGAAATTAACTCAGAGCGATGCCGCCGGGCTGTGCAATGTCGGAACGCGATTCATTTCCGAGCTTGAAAACGGAAAGCCAACGATGCATTTTTATAAAGCACTCAAAGTTCTAAAACGCTTCGGCTTCACTTTTGGCGTCCGAGAAAGGTGATGATGGTATCGGAAAAATTGAGCGTATATCTGCACAACTCTCTCGCAGGACAAATATGGCTCGATGACACCAGCCGATTTTCCTTCCAATATGACTATAGTTATATAGAAGACCCAGCCGCAATTCCTCTATCATTGTCATTACCATTGAGGGAAGAGCCTTATTTAAATGACACGGCCAGACCGTTTTTCAGCAATCTTTTGCCAGAAGGTGAAGTTAGATCTCTGGTCGCCAAAATAAAACAAATTTCTGAGCACAATGATTTTAAATTGCTTGACGCAATCGGAGGGGAATGCGCCGGCGCGGTCTCCATTGTTCCAGAGCACACGTATCTCAGCACAGAAAGTGATTACATCGCTATATCAGAGCAGGAAGTAGAAGATATCATCAAGGAGAATGCAATACGCCCGGTATTAATTCTAAAGGACGAACTACGGCTTTCTCTCGCGGGAGCGCAGAATAAAATTCCCGTATATATTGATAACGGCAGGTTTTACTTAACCTTCGGGATTGCCCCAAGCTCCCATATTCTGAAAACACAATCACGGTATTTTGGTGATACGGTTCAAAATGAGCATTTTTGTATGAGGCTTGCCGATGTTGTGCAATTGACAGTACCCAAATCTTCCATCTGGAAAGGGGAAAACCACATCGCATACATCGTAGAGCGTTATGACAGAATAAAAGCTCAAGACGGTATAATTGAACGGCTTCATCAGGAAGATCTATGCCAGGTGCTGGGTTGTATGCCTGACCAAAAATATGAAAATGAAGGCGGCCCCAGCCTAGCGGAGTGTTGCCAGATCCTTGACAAGTATAGCTCACAGCCAATTTTGGACAAACAGGCGCTGGTTAAATGGGTCATCTTTAATTATTTCATCGGCAATGCCGATGCCCATGCCAAAAATCTGTCATTGATTCGGAAAATAGATGGAAGCATTCGTTTGGCACCATTTTACGACTTAATTTCAACAAGAGTGTACCCGGAAATTTCAAAAAAAATGGCTATGAAAATCGGGAAGGAAACCCGATTTGATTGGATTATGGAACGTCACTGGCAACAGATGGCGGATCAACTCGACCTAAAATTTACATATTTAAAAAAACTTTTGAGGGAGATAGCCGAAGCACTTGAAACAGTTATGATAGAAATGGCAGACTCCATCATATTGGAATACAAAGGAGAGAAGACGATTCAGGAAATCTGCAAAATCATAAACACCCACATCTCGCATGTAAGGACTTATCTTTAGATTGTACCTTATTCTGCACATTGCTAAAGGGGGCCCTTAAGATATTAAATTGACAAAATGTCAGGGGAGTGATCAATATCAATACATACCAAGATTAGCCAGACTGGACGCACCCGGCGTTTTACATCACATTATGATCAGGGGGATAGAGCGTCGAAAGATATTCATAAACGATAAGGATCGTGAAGATTTCTTAGATCGCATCTCCATTTTGCTGCCGAAGACTGAGACATCCTGCTATGCTTGGACGTTTATTGCAGATCATGCCCATTTTCTTTTTAGGACCGGCAAAATCCCTCTTGCCATATTGATGAGAAGACTTCTTACGGGATACACATCAAGAGTGATGAAAGGATATTGGGGAAGTCGGATTTTGTAGCCGATGTACTTTCCCAGGCCGATGAGAAATTTGAGCGGAAATACGAGTTAAAGCGTCTGGGTTATGATCTGGATGGGATTGCAGCGAGAGTGGCTGGAATTTACGAAATGGAGGTAGATGAAATTTTCTTAATTGGCAAACAGCAAAAGAGGGTTAGAGCCAGGAGTCTTTTTTGTTTTTGGGCTGTTCGCGAATTGGGAATATCGCTTACGGAATTAGCAAGGCGTCTTGGGATCAGTGTCCCCGGTATTGGATACTCAGTGGAGAGGGGAGAGATGATAGCGCGCAAGAACGATTTTCAGTTAATTGAATAAATTTCTTAGAATCTTAACGACGTCCCGCTTTCTATTAAGGATGTCCCGCTTTCTAGAGGATCTCCTACGAATAGTTAAGGAATTTAAGATAGAGGTTGATAACTGGCTTAAGGAAAATCATCCGGAAATTTACCAGTAGTATCAATACTAATGAGAAGCTTGCGCGGGGAGTTATTTCTATATTTTGTCAAGATATGCGTTATCTAAACGCTCATCTAATTGAAAGCCGAATACCCATTTTTCACATGTGCAAAAAAAGTCTTATCTCATCGGTCTTTGTGACGATCTGCCTCACGGGCCTCCTCTGTTTTCAGGCACATGCCGGCATTG
This sequence comes from Desulfobacterales bacterium, assembly GCA_022013615.1. The sequence continues at coordinate 8,572 of JAKLQB010000506.1, forward strand.
TGATCGATGCCGATATCAAAGATATGAGGTTTGATCAAGCGCTCCAGTATCGTACCAAACTCCTGATAGAGGGGGAGCGGCTGAAAATAGACACAACCCCGTTCAGAACCGGTGATGGAAGGACAGAAGCCCTCTATGATTCCTCTAAACGGGTTTTCTATGTCGTCAGCCATACGGAACAGAGTTACATCGAACTGGATGAGGTGGTTTTGTTTGATACGATCGATAGCCTCAACGCGGCGCTCAGGTTTCTGAAAAGACAGATGGGAGTTGCTGATGTGCCCAAAAGTAGCGCCTTCTTCCAGGTATGCGAAACGGATGAGACCCGGATAGTCGCCAACCTCCGCAGTCGGAAGCATGTCATCCTCCGCGATGGGGGGATACGCCAGGAGGTTTGGGTGGCCACGTGGGAGGAAGCAGGGATTGAGAAAGAAACGTTGGGTAGCCTGAAAAAACTGGCGAAGGCCTACGAGAAAGTCATGTCAAACCTTGGTCGGGTGCCCTTATTTCGGGAAGTACAATACGTCCCTATCGAGGGCCTGTTCCAGATCGATGGTTATCCGGTGGCGATCAAGCACTTTGAAAACGGCAAGCTCCTCTACGATGTGCAGCTGGGTATTTCGGCAGACGTAACCCTGAATCCAATGACCTTCCTGGTGCCGAAGATCTACGAACGGGCGTGGACCCTCGATTAGATCGCCCTGTTCCCCATCACTTTTTCTGAACACTCAAAACCTCATCCGCGATCCCCCAATCCCGACACGCTATATGTTGCGATGCATTTTTTCTTGACACACAAGGCCAACTTCCCTATACTCCCCCAAAAAAGGAAGCTCTTATCAGGCAAGAGGCCAAGGGTTTCCGAATATATTTACTCAGCAAGAGTCGTATCATTCACATAGCAAGTTGGCATCAGATACAAAATGAAGAACAATTTGGGAAAGATTTATCTCTTGTGGCTTCCCGTATACCCCAGGAGATGGTACGTATTGCTCTTTTGGGTGATGGTGCCGACTGGCTGTGGAAACACATGATAGCTTGTTTTCCGAAAGGCCGTCAGGTTCTCGATTTTTATCACTGCGTTGAGCATATTTATAAGGTTGCCAAAGCACAATACGGAGAAAAATCACTACACGGATTAGAGTGGGTGGAAAGTACGATCTGCCGTCTGTTCTTTGCTGAGGTCAGCAACGTGATTGGAGGTCTTCGCCGGATGAAGCCAAGAAACACTGAGGCCACCGAGGAAATTCGTAAACTGATTGGTTACCTAAATAATAACCGTGAAAGAATTCACTACCATGGGGATCGAATAGGAGGATATCCCATTGGAAGTGGAGGGATTGAATCAGCGAACAAATTCATTTGCCATACCAGAATGAAACGGTCCGGAGCATGGTGGGTAAAGGAAACAGGAAATGAAATGCTTCGAATACGATGCACAATATATAATGGTACGTATGACAATGTATTTGAAAGATACAAAACGGTTAATTTACCCCACACCTAAACTTTTTGTATTACATGACTTTCGGCCATTGGCAATTTATGTTGATTTAATTTAAGACAATGATGTTTTCAAGCAAAATGTTATCCATTTCTTTTGATAACTCATTGATATTGTTG
>JAKLQB010000507.1 GCA_022013615.1 Desulfobacterales bacterium
CGGGAAAAAACTCTATGTCATGAAACTTAACGGCATGGCTGATGCCTTTAAGGATCAGCTTCAACAACCCAACATCAACGACCTTCCCTTTGAAGATCGCTTCGCCCTGCTTGTGGATCTTCAGTGGACCTTCAAGGAGGATCGCCGAATGAAACGCCTCCTTTCTAACCCCGATGGCCACTTCAAAATACCCCACCTATGGCCGGGTCAAAATACCCCAGCGACAGGTTAAAGTAGTGTACTAATCTTGGGGGTAAAAATCCATACTTTTTCCTTTTTCATCCTGGTTTTTTCTTTTGATTTCCGATAATCGGGATGCCGCCTCTTTGAGGCGATAGCTTTTTCCCTTGAAGTTGAGGAGGTGCCCCCGATGAAGGAGGCGATCGAGGATAGCTGAGGAGGCGGCGTTGTCCCTGAGTAGCTTCCCCCAGTCTTCGATGGGTCTGTTTGATGTAAGGAGCGTACTTTTTCTTGAAGAATAGCGATTCAAGATAATATCCAGCAGATCGTCAGCGGCTTGTTCCGGAACTTTCTTGCGCAGAAATAAATCGTCGATGACCAGGAGATCAGTTTCGGAGAAGAGTTTATTGACCTTTTTTCTCCGTTTAAGTTGAGTGGCTTCGAATAGGTCCTCGAAAAATATATGAGCTTCCCGGTAGAGGACCTTGTATCCTGAGAGGACGGCAGCGTTAGCGACTGTTTTGGCGATATGGCTTTTTCCGGTCCCCGGCGATCCGACCAGTAGGGCGTCATGTCCATCCCGAATAAATTTTCCGCTCACCAGTTCATAGATTGCCTTTTTGGGCAGGTTCGGGTTGAAGCCCCAGTCGAACTCCGTGAGTGTGGGTCGTTCTGTGAGACCGGATGCTTTGAAGCGCGTTTCAGTGAGGCGGGATTTTCGGTAATCCAATTCGTCCTGTACGAGGCAGGCAAAGACCTCTGTGAAAGAAGCGTCCTGATTGGCCTGGATGATCCGGGTATCGAGGGTCGCGATCATGCCATTGAGCCGGAGGGTTTTGAGATGTCTTTCGATTTCAGCAAGTGACATATTCATGGTTTCATCTCCTTTTTTCTTTTTCATCCTATGTCGTTTTGTTCAAAGGATCCCTTGCCTGCGCAGAGCACGGAGTTGCTCCACGGACATATCTGCCGGGTCCTGGATGGATTCTGGAATGGGTTGGGCTCCCTGGCCGTTCAAGGGTACCAACTGATCCCAATCAAACACGGTGACAGAGAGGCCGTGATGGGATAGCTGTTCTCGTACCTGCCGAGCCCCATTTACTCCTGCCTGGTCCCGGTCCAGGAACAACAGGATTTGAGGGAATCGTACCAGGGTTTGGACCCAGACCAACCGCTCGATTTGTTCCCCGGAGATGGCGCTTCCCATCAACGCTACGACATTGCGGCAACCGGCTTCCACGAGCTTTGCCACATCGAAAAAACCTTCCGTTAGGATCAGGCCGAACTTGTTCGCTTGACGCCAAGCCTCTTCATCCAGCAGGATGTGATCCTGGTTGTAGATCTCCCAGCCTTTTTTAAACGGATAACTCCAGTATTTTCCATCGGAATCTTCTTGTTCCCGGCTCAGTGCCCGTCCAACATGGCTGAGAATAACCGTTTGAAGGCCCCTGCCATTTTCTCTTACGCCACGAACCTGGAATACCAACCGGGAGTTAAGGGGGGAGGCTGTCTTTACCCACGACCGTTGAGACAGAAACCCGCACCCCAAATAACGGCAGGTGGCGGCTGATATGCCACGGCGGTCTAATTCTGGATGATCCGGACGGAGATAACGACGCAGATCGATCTCGATAGCGGGGTTGGTGTTCTTCGAGGCACCCGGCCCAGCTTTTGCCGCCTGCTGCCGTCGGCTGAACACAGATTGGGGCTCTGGATGATTTACCGTGGAGATCCCTTCGCTCACCATCCACTGGGCTACATCGAACATGGTCATCTCCAAACCCTGCCGACGTAACATCTCCCGGCAAAATTGCATGATGCCGCCGCCTTTGCCGCTGCTGAAGTCTTTGAAGATATTCTCCGACAAGCTGACGTGCATCGACGCCTTCTCTTCCTGCGTAAAGGGTGATTTGAGCCAGATTTCATCGTCCCGGCGACGTCGCTTGTGATCTACTGCCAGATCAAAGACCTCTATGACCCGCAGCCAACTTGCCTGTTGCCAGACCTGGGGCAGCTGCTCTCTTAAGATTGTTTGCACTCCAGAAGAAATGGTGTTCTCAGGAAGCGGTCCTGCCAGGGGCGATTCTCCGGCGGCATGTTGCTGCCAAAAAGCGGCGTAGTCTTCTCCCGGCCGAATCAACGGATGGTCTTGCGTGAGCCCGGATGGTTCAGCTTTTTTTTCATCGTCTTCCACTACCATGTTCTCCACCATCCGCCGCAGTGCCTTGGAACTCTTCAAGCCGTTTGCCTTCGCCAGTTCGGCCGCTTTCTCCACGTACCGGGCCGGATAGTGGCGGACCAGATTGATCACCCCGTACATCCGACGCTGGCCGCTTCGACCTTCTTCGTTAAACCACGTCTCACACAGTGAGAATGTGTGAGGTCCGATAATCTCGGCCCGGGCCAGCAATCTGTCCGTTTGCCGGGACGGATTGAAAATCCGATCCCGTGGCTCCATGATCAAAGAACCGGGCCTCTTGCTTTTAGGATGGCGGCGGATCACCTCCATCCGCCCTGGATCCAGGATTTCGATCTCCTCGTCATAGATCCTTACGACCACCTTGCTGTACAGCGGAGCGGGACTGGCCGCATAGTAACAATTGCCCACCTGTATCGTACCGTCGTCATAAACCGTTCGGGATTCCTGACGAAAATACACAAACGGCGCCAGGGGCAATGGCGCCAGATAGGGTTTTTCTTCCTGAAACATCTCCTCTACCTGACGTTTGGCCCGACCATGAATCCGCAGCGCCGCCCAACGCTCCTCCCAATGCCTCAGCCAATCATTCTGGGCCTCGATATTGTCGAATCTCCGCCCCTTCAAGGCGGTATTCTGAGTGTACTTGACCCCATTTTCCACAGTCCCCTTTCGATTCGGATCATTCACCCTCGCCGGATCCGCTACAACACCATAATGCAACAACATCTTGGCATACAACACGTTGAGCTCCGGATCATAAATATCCGCCTTGATCACGCCTTCCTTCAGGTTATCGAGGGTTACATATTGCGGGCATCCCCCAAAATATCGGAATGCCTCCTCGTGCAGCCTGCACCACGTTTCCTTGCTCGATTTCCATACCACTTTCCGGAAGGCCCGCCCGGAGTATTTCAACACCATGACAAACAGCCGGGGGCGCCGATATTTCCCACTGTCATGAAGCGTTGGAGCTCCTGTCCCATAGTCTACCTGGCTCTCTTCTCCAGGAAGAAATTCTAGACGGTCATATTGATGGGGGTCCTTTCTCCTAAGCCCCCGCACAAACCGCTTCACGCTATTGTACCGATGAGTGAATCCGAACAGCTCAACCAGATCCTGGTACATGGCCATGGCGTTTCGCCCCAGCCTCAGTTGTTCCTCGATCCACTGCCGATGAGGCTCACACGCGGAACGGGCGTGCTTCGGCAGGTTTTCCTCCAGAGCCGGTGGCCGGGGTGGGGTATTTTGCCCGGGTTGAACCCAAAAGCCGGTGGCCACCCCTTCTCCAGTGGGGTAGTTTGAATGCTCAGGGGCATCGGACAGCGCCTCATGATACAATTGACCGTATCTCCGGATGGTTTTCCGATTTATTCCAGTCTTCCGGTTGATCTCTCGTTGACTGATTCCCTTGTCCAGTAAGGTTTCAACTGTCGTTTTCAAATTCGGCTTCAAAACGTTCATCCTTCCTTACCTCCCATTTATAGATTCTACAAATGGGAGTGTGTACGTTCTGTCGCCGTTTTCAACAATCTCTAATGGAAAATGAGCCTTGCTGGGTGGGGTATTTTGAAGTGGCCATAGGTGGGGTATTTTGGGTGGCCATCAGGGCCCCCTGTGATAAAGGTTATACTTAACATAACCCTTATATCGGACAATACTTTATCTTTCTTTAATATGTA
>JAKLQB010000508.1 GCA_022013615.1 Desulfobacterales bacterium
GGTTCACCCAAAATCCTAAAAAAATGCACGCTGCCGTTGACGGCAAAAAATTGCGTAGACAGGATTATTACTGAACTTGCCGTGATCGATGTCACCGATCAAGGGCTGGTTCTTCGAGAAATGGCCAAAGAAGCCGAACTTGAAGAAATCGTTAATAAAACCGGCGCACCACTGATCGTCCCCGAGCAGGTGCTGCCTAGGTTTTAAGCAGGTGAAGGCTAAAGGTTCTTGAACTATAGCTTTAGCAAAAAAATCAATGGATAAAAAAGAAAAAAAAATAATCGACACGGTGGGTCTGTTGGCTGACGATATAGTTGATTTTACGTGTCGATTAGTTGCCGAGCCGAGCACCCTGGGATGCGAAGCAACCGTTGTGGAAGTAATGAAAGCGGAATTGGAACATCTGTCCTTGACGCCGCAACTGGTGCCCATCGATCCGGAAACCATGGGCCAGCACCCTGGTTTTGCACCGGTTCCATGGGAATACAAGGATAAAAACAATATCGTCGCCGTACGGGAGGCGGACGGAACAGGAGGCAGAAGCGTCCTTTTCAATGGTCACCTGGACGTGGTCAGCGCCGGTCCCGCTCATTATTGGGATACCGATCCCTTCCTGCCCACCATTAGGAACGGAAAACTTTACGGCCGAAGAGCCGGTGATATGAAATCAGGGGTCGCCGCCATGACATATGCCGTCCATGCCGTAAAAAAAGCCGGTTTCGGACTCAAAGCACCTGTCACTGTTGAAGGCGTGATAGAAGAGGAATGCACCGGCAACGGGGCTCTGGCATGCCTTCACGCGGGATATGATGCCGATGCGGTTTTGATCCCGGAGCCTTTTGGTCCGACGATTCTCACCCAGCAGGTGGGTGTCCTATGGTTTAAAGTGACTGTACAGGGAAAACCGGTTCACGTACTCAAGGCCCCTGCAGGTATCAACGCCATTGAAAAAAGCTTTGTCTTGATCGAAACACTCAGAAAGCTTGAAGCTGAGTTGAATGAATCCGAAGTTCCTCCAGCATACCAGAGATTATCGCATCCGCTCAATTTTAACATAGGCATTTTCAGGGGCGGAGAATGGCCTTCAACAGTGCCGGCGGATGCGGAGTTACACTGCCGGTTGTCTTATTTCCCTGGCGTCGCGTATGAGACAATTCGTCATCGGATCGTCAAAAAAATTGAAGGCGCAGCAAAAAATGATCCGTGGCTTAGAGAAAATCCTCCGAAAGTCGAATTTTACGGTTTTCGATCCGACGGGCACTCCGTGTCCAAAGATCTTCCCGCCTTTGTCTCCTTGAACGACTGCCACAGAACGCTTACAGGTCAAGACGCCGAAGAGTATGTTTCTACTTGCACCACGGATCTGAGAGCCTTTCAGTTTTTTGGCAAAGGCCAATCCACCTGCTATGGCCCGGTGGGGGACAATTTCCACGGCACCAATGAGTGGGTGGATATCAAAAGCATCGTTCAGGTGGCAAAAGTCTATGCGCTATTTCTATCCCGTTGGTGCAAGCTGGCAGAGTGAATTTTCTTGTCGGTGAGACGTTTTGAAGTTGCCTCGGCGGAAAAAATAAAAAAGGGCTTCGTGAAAAGGGATGATCGGTCGTTCACTTAGATATGCCATCTTGTAGCGAACAAAGAGAGTGTTTAGCCAATATGGAAACAGTAAACCCAATTTCGCTCACCCACAGACTGCTCGCCTTTTAATACTATCAATCCTCCGGGAAACGAGCGAAATTGTGCGAAATTTCTGTCCGAATTGCTGGAAGACAGAGGATTCAAAGTGCGCCTGACCGAGTTTGCCGAAAACCGGACTAGCGTAATTGCCTGCCTTGCCGATGACCTGGAAAAGTTGCTTCTCTGTTTTTCAGGACATATGGATACGGTGCCATTGGGCTCGACAAAGTGGCATAAAGATCCGTTCGGAGGAGATCTGGACGGTGATAGACTGTATGGCAGAGGGGCTGCCGATATGAAAGGCGGACTGGCGGCCATGGTCGCTGCTGCCGTCCGCATGGCCGATGTATACGGACCGAAGGCACGGCTCATCCTGATAATTACGGCAGGAGAGGAAACCGGCTGTCAGGGCGCCTATCACCTCGCCACAACAGTCTCTAACATCGCAAGCATCGGTGCCATGGTAATTGGCGAGCCCACATCAAATTATCCATTTATCGGCCATAAGGGGGTCTTATGGCTGCAGGCGCAAGCATCCGGTATTGCGGCGCATGGGTCTCAGCCGGAAAAAGGCGACAATGCGATTTATAAAGCTGCTGAGGCGATTCTCAGGCTGCGACGATTCGATTTTCACGCTCCACCGCATCCTTTGCTCGGTGTACCGACACTAAACGTGGGGACCATTTCAGGAGGAGTCAATATCAACTCCGTTCCCGATTCGGCCACCTTCGGCATTGATATTCGCACAACGCCGGATTTAGATAGCGAAACGCTAATTGCGGAGCTTCGGTCTGTACTGGGAAACGACATCCGGCTCAACCGGTTGCTGGAAGTGGCAAGTGTTGCCACCGACGCCGAGAATCCCTGGATTCAGAATATTTTCGAGGTCATGACGCCGCTGTTAAACGAAAGGCCAGAACCGAAAGGGGCGGCCTATTTTACCGATGCTTCAGCGCTTGTCCCGGAGTTGGGACATCCACCGACTGTTATTCTCGGACCCGGCGAACCGGAAATGGCTCATAAAACCGATGAATTTTGCTGTTTGTCCAAAATAGAACAAGCCCGGGA
>JAKLQB010000047.1 GCA_022013615.1 Desulfobacterales bacterium
ACAAGGGAGGTTAGAGCATGAAAATTGAGGTATTGGGTCCGGGGTGTAAGCGTTGTGAACAGCTTTATGAAAATAATTGATGTCAGTGACTTTCTCCACTTCAATCCCGGTCGAGGGATCGAAATCTGAAGCGGCGGATAATGTATTTTCATAAAGCTGTTCACAACGCTTACACCCCGGACCCAATACCTCAATTTTCATGCTCTAACCTCCCTTGTTTCAAGCTGGAAACTTACATCTTGTTTCAATTTTTCCGCATATCAGGCAGCGAGTTCTCGGCAGTAAATCACTTATACAAACCTTCTGCTTTACCCTCTTTCAAATAGATCTTGAGAGGATTCTGACAGAATTTACACACACCAATGAAACCCCCTGCCTGTGTAAGATTCTTCCAATAGTCAGAATATATCTTCATCTCTTCAGGTTCAATGCCGGCCCCTAATTCCTCAGGATCCTCTAATTGTCTAATACGGTCCGACTTTCCGCAATAGGGGCACTTGATTCCGAAGAGAGCCATATCCGTTTTCGGTAGACCGTGCTCAATGACCAACTGTTGAAACTTTTCAACCACCTCATTGAATTCCATAGATCCGGTAACTCCCTATTCTTTCTCCGTTGACAGGTTTCATCTGGAAGAGCGCCATGAATAATTTGTCACTAATGGGAAAAAAGCGGGATAACTGATTTACACTGTTTATTTGGTAGGAATTGAGGTTCTTAAAATCTCTGTAATCTAAAAGTGATAAAAAAATATAAGAATTCAGGATAATAAAAGGCCGCATTTTTCCAATGCTGATTCAACGGCGTTAATAAGTTCATTGCGGGGAGGTATGACATCGAAAACCATCTCTCCGTCGATAAATAACGAGGGGATGGGTGCACATCTCATTCGCTTTGTTACCTCATTTTCCCCATATAGAGAGACTGAGAGATCATAGAAACGACGGGCATGCTTCTTACTCTTCGTGTATTCAACTTTGTTAAGTCGAATCAGATCTCCGTACCTGGGCAGAATCTCCTCAACAGCCTCCGCCATATACTGGCACGAAGCACAGTGATCTCCCTGATGAATAATCTCTATATGAATGGATCCGTTCGCTGGCATTTTCTACCCCTGGTTATCTCCAGGCAGAAATATATGGGGCCCCGCAAGGGGCCCCGGGTTTGAGATTGTCTATTTTTTTACTTTGGAATCCACGCGAGTGGCTGTACCTGCTCCCGCCTTTGCAAGATTCTCCTGGATCTTGTCAAACTCGAATCCGTGATCCCGCATTTTCTCAAGGCGGGGTTTCATCTCTGCGGGTGCACGTTTTGCCATCTCATCAATGAGTTCTTCATATTGGGGAATGATACTCTCAAATACACAATCCTTCTCAATGCAGATGGTTGGCAGGACTTTCACGCCAAGTTCCATGAACTTACCGATCCCGTCTTTATTTTTGATTGACCACTCTGTGTATTCGATCATTTTCTGGATATCACCGGGCAGGGCGGCAATGGATTCCATCATGTATCCACAGGCCGCGCACTGCACAGAGTCCAGGGTCACAACGTCAATGTTAAGCTTTTCTGTCATGAATTAGGTCCTCCTTTCTCAGGCCTGTTTACCAGGACTCTGGATACTTGGCGTAATACTGATAATACCAATCCTTGGCCTCAATTGCTTGATCCATATGTTCCACCGGAACATCGTATGGCATGTCTCACCCAGGGGCGAATGTGTAGCCTATGTGGCCACCCGCTGCCAGGCTTACAATGGCATCCTCTCTCGGCGAGAGCAAGCCCAGGCTCAGGGCCAGGGTCAGCTTCAGGTTGCCGCCAAAGCCCACTTTATGTTTATGGGCCAGGTCCCTGATAAAGTTCAAGTTCAACTGCTCATCAATGGCAAAACCGTGTGTCCCGATCTTGCACACATCTTCCATGACCTTGGTGGCGTCACCGCAGATAAAAAATGATGATGTCAGGCCTGCATCATGGATCACTTTGATAGCATCCTGGCAATGCGGGGTGACAAACTTCTGAAATGTCTCAGATTTTATCTGTGAGGCCACGGGGTCCACAATGGCTATGATCTCACATCCCATCTCAGCATAAAATCTGGCTGCTGCAGCGCCTACTTCCCCGGCAAACTTGCATACCTCTGCGGCAAAATCCGGGTTCTTATAAACATCTGTAAAGATGCGCACACCAGCCAGATGGGCGGCTAAGGTCAAAGGACCGCAATAAAGACCCATCAACACGCAGTCCAGTTCATCCAACTGGGGCCTGGCGATCTTTGCCGCCTCAAAGAGAACCGGCCAGCGGCCCGAATCCTTGGTGGGAAGTTGAAGCCCGGCTTGCGCAGGCGTCCTGTCCGAGCATGGATGCGTCTGAACGGATGGGACATTATCCTCCCACCACTTCAGCCCACATCCCACAGAATTGGCCTCAACCGAAAGGTCAAATACGAGGGGGATTCCGTCTGCTTTGTACCGCTTCGCCGCATTAACCACCCCTTTTGCAAGAAGCTCGGGATCTTTCAGCATCTTGTCTGCGGGCTCATTAATGAGGAAGGCACAGTGAACTCCTGCATAGGGTACCCATGGGGGATCTTCCGTTCTTTTTCCCCTGTAAGCATCAATTAACTTCTGTTTGGCCATGTGTAACCTCCTTCTCTGTTATGTGTGACGTTGATTGCTATACATTAACTCGCACTTACCGGATAAAATCTTTCACCTCCTTTCTTCCGCTTTCTTCATGTTATAGGTTATTACTATTCAGGCATGCCCTTAGGGCCTCGACAACCGGGCCATCACTTATCTGCCAACCCACAAAGGCCAGCTTCGTAGGGCCTGCCTCATCCATCCGTATCCATTCTGTCTTACCACCAACGTGATTTACGAAAAAACGCTTATCCTTTAAAAGGGCAAAACCTTTCACCCTATAGAGGTTGAGGGGTAGCTCCTCCATGAAGCGTTGAAAACATTCTGCTTTAAAAGGAGTTTTATTTTCAAAGGCAAAGGACACAAATCCCATTTCCTCAGCACTACCATGATCTAAATGAAGATGGGGAGAATGGTACGTCATTTCATGATCCACCTTAGCTTGTGGCTCCCAGAGCACTTCAGGATCAATCTGGCAATGGTGAGTGGGCACGACCGAACAGGAGGGGTTAACCTCTTTTAGCTCCTGAAGAGACCGTGTTACGTCTTTTCCGGGTATTAGATCAACCTTGTTGAACAGAAGCAAGTGAGCTGCCTTGATCTGATTATAGAACAGGGGGCCAAAGTACTCCCGCCCCTCCCACAAGTCCCCGGACAGAACTGTCACGACTTTCGGCACAGCTAACCGTTTCTGCAATTGAGAGGTTTTCAGGAAGCGAAGAACATCATAGGGATCCGCCACACCTGTTGCTTCAATGAAAAGTCGTTTCGGATGAAAGCGATCCAGAATCTCAACTAAAGTACTATGAAAATCTGCCTGAATCGTACAGCAAATACAGCCGTTCGTCAATTCATAAACGGGTGCGTTCAGTCCTTGAAGGAGTTCTCCGTCTATCCCAATTTTGCCAAATTCATTGACCAGTATTGCAGTCCCTGATAAGTCTCCAGGCCAGTTCAGTATGTTTCTTAGTAGCGTTGTCTTCCCTGCTCCCAAAAAACCTGCAATAAGAATCACATCACAGAGAGTGTCTTCTTCGCCCATCATCATGATTTCTCTAAACGGGGCTGATCCGTTTAATCCGCCAAAGGCGGACAAGGGTTAATTCCCCGCAGCTTGCTGCGTTACGTTTTTTGGTTTTGATACCTCGTAGCTTGCTGCGAGGTAGTTCATTGTTGCCAAAATTTAATAAAAAATAATATCCAGTCTCAAGTATCCAACTACTCCACAAGTATGATTCCATAATAACCAAAAGATTCACTCACATGCCTTGCAACCCGTGATGTTTTTCCAAGATTCTGGAGTGTTCCGATCACGTCAATTGAAAAGGACTCAACGGCGGGCCTTCGCTCCTGGGGAAAACGGCAAGCCTCCGGATAGGTGCATTCTTTGCAGAGGGCGCAAGTCTCACCCACCAGACTGAATGCCTTGTAGTATCCTTCCAGGAAGAGCAGGCGCTCCAGGCTCACCGTCCCCTTCCAGTAACGCACCTGCTTGGCCCTTTTCCTGCCATTATTCAGATAAAACTCCTGACAATTCTGATTGCCCACCAATAGAAGCGCTAAAGAATATTCTCCGAGAATAACACGGGCCTGATCAGAGCTGGGTGTAGCAGGCGGGCAACACCAGTTTGTATCATAATGGCTGCAGCCGTAGTGGCATTTCATCCGGACCCATTCAGCAACAACAATCTTTTCAGTACTGAAAGGGAAAATGGCCTCCAGGCCATAATCCTTTCCCTTTTTGAGAAGGCGTTGAATCGATGATTGAGATATGCCTTCGTGTTCCTGCCTGAAGGGTATAATTTTACTGGTCTTCATGAGACTTTTCTCCCGATGATGACTCAAATCTTATCAAAACATCCCGGGGAATGGCCATGTCCATGGCCACTTCCACGGCCTTTAGGATTGCCATGGGAATAGGGCAGGAAGCGTGACAACCTGCCTTTTTTGCAAAAGTATAAACCGGATTCTGGGTTAAGGGTGTGAAGAGCTCCCTCAGATTCATCTCCCTTATGTTCCTGGACAGACGCTGGATCTGCTTGCACTCCGAGCCCGTAATCTTAATGGAAACCAGATCCGAGGCCTTTTTCTGCGCCTCAATTATACAGGAAAAACCGCAGACGCCGGGTTCTGCTGTTACTCGTATAATTTCAAATTTAGGGCGAGACTGATCTCCCACTGAAAATCAGCCTCGCTGATATCTATTTCTGATGGAGGATTTCATCAGGCACGATTCCTTCCAGATGGGGAAATTTGTCCACCATGTGGGGTATCTGCATACACTCCATAAACTGCCTCTGAAAATCCTCCTCCACCGTGAGTTCAATGTACTCCACATTGCGAGCAACCCAGTCGGCCTCATCACGTTTTTTACTGTTCAGAAGTGCTGCCCTGCAACCATCCCCGGCGGCATTGCCTATCGATAGGATTTTCTCAATCTCACAGTCGGGGAATAGCCCCATAATCAGCGCCTTTTCACGGTCCACGTGGGTTCCAAAGGCCCCGGCGATCTTTATCTTGTCAACCTTATCCATACCCATGCGGCGCATCATAAGCTTGCAGCCGGCATGCAGGGCCCCCTTGGCCAGCTGGATCTGTCTTACGTCCCGCTGGGTAATCACCACATCCTTATCAATACTCGTCTCCTCTGCCCAAGCAAGGACAAACTCCGGCTGGTTGTTGTCCGGGTTTTTCCGATAGCGGTTGGACTTTTGTTCCTTATTAAACACGCCGCTCTTGGTGACGACACCCGCCCGGTAAAGCTCAGCGAGCACATCCAGAATACCTGATCCGCAAATACCCTTGCATTTCATATCCTTGGGTTCGGAGTACCGTCGCCAGGCATCTCTGCCGATGACCTTGTAATCCACCTCGTGTGTCTCGGGATCGATCTTGATCCGCTCGATAGCCCCGGGTGCTGCCCGCATGCCAAAGGCCAGCTGTGCCCCTTCAAGGGCAGGACCGGTGGCGCAGGAAGAGGATATGAGCTTTTCCCTGTTGCCCAGGACCAGTTCACCATTGGTTCCGATATCGATAATGAGCTGCATATCATCAGAATTGTAAGGCGCCTCTGCGATCAACACACCCACATTATCCGCACCCACAAAACCTGCCTCATTGGGAAGCACAAACACATAGGCGGAGGGGTTGATATTGATGCCAAGGTCCCTGGCCTTGATGTCCAGGCTGTGATGGATTATTGGTGGGAAGGGAGCGAGACCTACATATTCAGGGTTGAGCTTGAGCAGTATATGATGCATGGCCGTGTTCCCCCCGAGGGTTATATCTTCAAGATCCTCCCTGGAAAGGCGGAGATAGGTCTTACCCTCCTCAGGCACCTCCACCCATTCTTCAGGGCCTTCATAATCTTTGGGTTTTTTCACCTTCTTTTTGGGCGGGTAGGTGTTTTTAATGGCCTCGTCAATCAACCAGTTGAGCCCTTCGATAATATCATCGCTCATCCGCTGGAGACCATTGGTAGTGGTCATATGAAATGTGATTCGCGCCATTACGTCTTCGCCATACTTGCACTGGGGGTTCATGAGGGTGACCGTGTCGATGACCTCCATTGTGGTGAGATCGCAGAAGTACCCGGCCACCGTGGTGGTCGCCACGTCAATGGCAAGGCCGTATGCGTGTTCAACCCTGCCGGGCCGAACCCTGATGACCTCCTGATCATTCCAGATGCTAATGGTTGTCTTCCAGTCTCCCTCCCGAAGGGCATCGGGAAGTTGGCGCAGCGTGAAGATATCGATTTTCAGGTCTTTCAGTCCATACTCCTTCTCAAGTTCCCTGCATATCCGTTCAAAATCGCCCGTGGGCTCTTCAAAGGTCGGGGGTTCCACCTCCACATAGTATATCTTTACGACCGGGTTGTGCTCAATCTCGATATCCCGGGCCATCTTGCTCACAACCTGCTTGCCGGCCCTGGACTCCTCCGGGACAAAGATCAGGAGATCTCCTTCCACCTTGGATGTACAACCCAATCGATACCCGGTCTCTTTCTCTTTTTCATTAATAAACTTGTCCTCTTCCTCCTGCCAGGCACTCACATGAGTTTTGCTTGATTCAATGCCGAATTTCTCAAAACGACCTTCCTCAATGCGGACCTTGCATTTCCCGCAAACCTTTTTTTCACCGCACAGGGCCTCGATGTCCACCCAGAAGCCTTGAAGCCTCGATCAAGGTAACACCTTTAGGAACGGCTCCCCGTCGGCCAGAGGGTTGAAAGATCACCATTGCCTCATTATCTTCCATTAAATCATATCCTCCTTCACACTGAAATCAGCAGAACCCTTCTTCCACAGTCTTTTGTATAAGACAATTATTGACGGGTTATGCAAAGGTCTTGCTCTGTGTATTTGGAACCTCAAGCATCTGCTTGAGAACGATTTAGTCTAACAGGTCTGCCACTCCCTCAAATTCGGGCGAAGACCCTGTTGAATATTGATTGAATCATGAAATCCCGACCATAAGAATGTAACCTGACAACAGGACTATCCTGTTGAGTTATAAATTCTTTAATCAACGGGGCAGCTCAGGATTCCAAAACGCGCGACAACCGCTTATTCATCTTTTTGTTTTTCATACTCCCTTAAACGGGATATCATCTTAATACCCTCCTGAACCGCATTCCCGGCAGACTCGGCATATCCGTCCGCTCCGAAAAGATTGGCCACGTCCCGGGTCACAGGAGCTCCACCCAACATGATGGCGACGTTTGGATTCTTGTCCTTGATCATCTTGATAACCTTCTTCATCCCCAGCATGGTAGTAGTCATCATCGCTGACATGGCCACCACCTCGGCATCCGTCCGGAGCTGTTCCTTCACGAAATTCTCAAGGGGAACGTCTCTGCCTAAATCGTGAACCTCCCAGCCTGCCACGTCAAACATCATCTTTACCAGGTTTTTGCCAATGTCGTGAACATCTCCCTGGATGCTTCCGATCACCACCTGTGCTACCCTCCCACCCTCCTTTTCGGGAACATGGGGTCTCAAGATGTCCAGTCCGGCATAGAGAGCATCAGCGCACATGAGCACTTCGGGCACAAAGTACTCATGCCTCTCGTAAAGATCACCGACGACCTCCATACCGGCAGCCAGTCCATCCATAATCATTTCAAGGGCTTTATGCCCATCATCCACTGCCTGCTGGGAGGCCTCTTTGACCTGATCTTCTTTGAAATTAATAACGCCATCCTTCAAGAGCTCTAACAGTTCTTCCTTGCTTGCCATATCTATTCTCCTCCTTATATGTATTTTCTTATAATTACAGCCTTCCGACAGCCGGCGTTGGTCCGGTCTTATAGGTCCTGGCCGTTTCTTCCATGGCCCGGAAGTTCTCTGCTTTGATGTCGGGCCAGAGATCACAGCCCGGCCAGACAGCATCTACCATGCCGTCAATATTCGTCTTAATTCCTTCGATAGCCTGATCAACAGTGGTTTCTTCAGCGCAGGGAAGCCCAAATACATCAAAATTACCAACAATAAGGGCATCGTTTCCTAATTTCTGACGGGTTTCAAGGAGATTGTTCTTAATATCAAAACTGACAGCTTTAGCACCGGAATCCTGAACAATCTGCCACATCATCTCGACCAAAGTATCAGTTGATCCGCATATATGCAACACTTTAGTGGCATCTCCCCAACCTGCCAGTATCCGGGTTAACCTCGGCTGGATCAAATCTTTAAAGGTTTTGGGGCTGAGAAGATCTGCCGCTACCCCGGGTTCCCTCAGTGTGATAAAATCAGCCCCGGCTTCAAGGAGTGCCTTCCCGATATTGATGATCATGTCTGAGAACTTGTCCAGTATATCCTCTACCCTCGCTTTATCCTTGAAGACCCCCTTCAAGACCTTATCCAGCTCAATGGTCTGGCCGCACTGGGTGAAGGGACCCAATTGCCAGGCACCCAAGGCAAGATCCGGCGCCTCCTTCTTTACGATCTTGATTGCCTCGGGAATCAGGTGCATCGGATACTTATCCATGATGTTGTCGATATCATCCTGCGTAATCTCCACCTGATCCAGCTCTGTCCAGTTTTTATAGGGAATGGTGGGGTAAAGGATGTCCTCTGAATCTTCATAAAGGCTTATCTCATTGCCTAAGGCCTCGGATTCCCAGCACATGTCATAGGGAATTACTATGGAGTCCAGATTGAACATCCTGGCGGACTCAATCCCCGAATAAGCAAGCCTTTCGGCATTCCTATGAATACTTGGAAAATTGTAACCTAACTTTTTAATGGCGGGTAGAAGCACCATACCCATACCTGAGAAGAATGGCATTTTGTCCACGGGTTCACGATTAAAAAAACTCTTTACTCTCTCTATGGGGGTAAGCTCAGCCATGTCGACACTCCTTGTCTTTAGTTAATATTTATATGCCTATCTACTTAGCTCCTAAAATCTTGTTATCAGTGGTCCTGAATTTCAAACCTTCGTGGTACTACCACACTGGATCATTTTGTTCTTTACAACGTTAGTTCTGTAATTTCAAAATGTTATCGCAATATCTTCACATA
>JAKLQB010000048.1 GCA_022013615.1 Desulfobacterales bacterium
AGGCTGTTTGGTGATCTGAAGGATAGGTATCTCGAAAGACAGGGTGGTTACGTCAGAATTATTAAGAAGGGTGTCCGAAAAGGAGACGGGGCGGCCATTTCCGTTATTCAACTCCTGCCCATTGAAGAAGGAAAGAAGTTAGGAAAGAGGAAAGTTAAAAAATCAAAGACCAAAAAAGCATCTCCTGATAAAGCAGGCGATATTACGGCCGGAAAGGAAAAAAAAGGAGAAAGCAAACCTAAACGTGAAAAGGCCGCCAAAAAGGAAGAGAAGAAATGAGATGAATTTCCAAGACAATGCTTTTGCATTATTTTCTTTTTGGAGCTCAGTAAAAACCTCCTTGCCGATTTTATGGCAAGGAGGTTTTTTTTATTTATTATAATTGGAGGATACAGGGGTGGTAACGTGGATTAAGGGCGGAGATGTGGTTGACCCTGTGAAAGGGGTTGTAGAAAAGGCTGATTTGATCATTGAAAAGGGGAAAGTCGCCAAAATTTTACCTCCTGGCATATTTAAGGATAAAATACCGGAAATGAGGACGATCAATGCTTTCAATAAGCTTGTCATACCCGGACTCATTGATATGCACGTCCATTTGAGAGAACCAGGGCACGAGCACAAAGAGACGATTGCCTCAGGGGGAAGAGCGGCTGTTGCTGGTGGTTTTACTGCCGTAGCCTGTATGCCCAATACTACCCCCCCCAACGACTGTCAATCTGTGACGGAATTTATCCTGGAACAGGCGAAAAGGGCAGGATTAGCCAGGGTCTATCCAGTGGCGGCTATCACTGTGGGGCAGAAGGGTGAGACACTAACGGAGTTTGGTGAGCTTCGAGCAGCAGGCGCTGTGGCCGTGTCTGACGATGGATTGCCTGTGGTAAATAGTCGGGTGATGAGAAAGGCCCTTGAATACGCTGCCCACCATGATCTAAGGGTCATATCCCACTCTGAAGACATAAGCCTATCCGAAGGCGGCGTTATGCATGAGGGGACTATTTCAAGGCGGATTGGCCTGCCTGGAATTCCTGCAGCAAGTGAGGAAATCATGGTTTTTAGGGACATATCGCTTGCCAGGCTGACGAGCTGTCCGGTTCACATCGCGCATGTGAGCACAGCAGGGTCGGTTGAATTAATCAGAAGGGCCAAGGAGGAGGGCATCCACGTTACTGCAGAAACAGCTCCCCATTATTTCAGCTTGGATCATACAGCGGTAATGGGTTATAATACCCGTGCCAAGGTGAATCCTCCCTTGAGAACGCCTCAGGACGTTCAAGCTATTAAGGAAGGTCTGAGGCAGGGTGTCATAGACGTTATTGCAACTGACCATGCCCCCCACAGTACCTTGGAGAAGGATACAGAGTTTGATAAAGCGGCATTCGGGCTGATCGGCCTTGAAACTGCCCTGGCCTTGACTCTGGAATTGGTGCGAGACGGAATACTGGGGTTGCCCGAAGCCATCGCCAAGTTGTGTTATAATGCTGCTCGTATCCTTGGGGTTCCAGGTGGCCATCTCGTTGAGGGAGTCGATGCCGACGTAGTCCTCATTGATCCGGGGTATGAATATGTCCTGAAAGAAAAAGATATTCTTTCAAAAAGCAGGAATTCCCCGTTCATTGGGAAGACGTTAAAGGGCAGAAACGAAATTACCATGGTGGGAGGAGAGATTGTCTGGGAGAGAGATGAATAGCATTCTGGTAGTTGATGATGAAAACAGCATGCGGGAGTTTTTAGAGATCATGTTGACCCAGGAGGGTTACCAGGTGACTCTTGCTGAAAATGGTGAGAAGGCCTGTGGAATCCTTGACGAATCAAGGTTTGACCTTGTTATTACAGACATCCGCATGAAGGATATTGACGGTATTGGCGTCCTAAAAAAGGCCAAATCAGTGGATCCGGCTCCTACGGTCGTCTTAATATCAGCTTTTGCGACTGCTGAGACCGCTGTGGAGGCTATGAGGGAAGGCGCATATGATTATGTCCCCAAACCGTTTAAGGTCAGGGAGTTTAAGGAGATAATAAAGGAGGCCCTTAGATCCAGGAAGCGAGCCGAGTCAGGTGAGGAGGATAGGTTAAAAACCCGTTATCACTTTGATTGCCTGATAGGTGAAAGCCCTCAGATCAAGAAGGTGTACGACCTGATAAAGAGGGTCGCCCAGACCAAGACAAATATCCTGATCTCCGGTGAGAGCGGAACCGGGAAAGAGCTTGTAGCAAAGGCGATTCACCAGGCGAGCCAGAGAAAGGAAAAGCCTATTGTCACTATCAACTGCGCAGGGATTCCGGAAAACCTGATAGAAAGTGAATTGTTCGGATACAGGAAAGGGGCCTTTACAGGCGCTGCTGCCGATAAAGAAGGCCTCTTCGATGTGGCAGATGGGGGGACGGTCTTTCTCGATGAGGTAGGGGAACTTACCCCGGCAATACAGGTAAAACTTTTAAGGGTGATTCAGGAAAGGACGTTTACGGCGGTGGGGGGCACCGAAGAGAAAAGCGTTGACGTGCGATTTGTATCTGCCACGAACAAGGATCTCGAAGAGGAGGTTATCAACAATAATTTCAGGGAGGATCTCTATTTTAGACTGAATGTCATACATATTCCTGTTCCCCCACTGAGAAAAAGGGATGGGGATCTCCCCTTACTGGCACAGCATTTTCTTGAAAAGTACGCTAACGAACTCGGGAAAGAGATTAAAAAGATTTCAGCTTATGCCATGGATATCCTCGCGCAATACGCATTTCCAGGTAATGTGCGAGAACTGGAAAATATCATCGAGCGAAGCGTGGCTCTTGAGACCTCAAACATCGTTTTACCTGAAAGCCTCACCCTTTCCGATTACAAGGGAACTCTGGACAGAAAAGGCAGGCGCCGGCTCGATCTGGGCTCAGACGGTATTAACCTTGATGAAGCCATGGCTGAGATTGAAGGGGACTATATCCTGAAGGCCATGGAAACAGCCCATGGATCAAAACAAAGGGCTGCCAGGCTTTTGGGTATCACCATGAGATCCCTGAGATATAGGTTGGATAAATTGGGACTCAAATCCTCTTCTGATGACGATTTCTGAATATTATTACTGATGATTGAAGTGCGGTTTCAGCTTTGTTTGTCCTTCAGATGTTTTTTGTCGAGTTGAATATATATGATCCCTGCCAGAGCAAGAAGTCCTAAGATAATGAGTGCAATACCATAATATGTCATGATTTCACCTCCTTGGCATCAAGTAGGTAACCGAAAATAAAGAATAGTGTCGATACAACAAACCCCCCAGCGAGTAAGGAGGAATGAAAAGTTTCAGGCCTTGCAATAGGGCCGATTACAGTAACTGCAAGGATAATCTTTGCTATGTCATAGGAAAATTTGGATAAATTGTCTTTCTGTTTTTCATTTTTGATAAATGCCATATTTTTTTGTACAGGAAATAGGTCTTTTTGTCAAGCTCAATGATCGTTTGAGCCTAAATGGTGAATGAGTCTTTTTGCTTTCCGCCCTTTTATCCCGTTAGTATTAGCGGGGCTCAGCGGAAAGCAAAAAATAAATAAAACTCAGCGCCCTTAGCGTCCTCTGCGGTGAACATTACCTTAACAAAAATTGTCATATATCCACCAAAAAGTGTCAAAAGAGGAGTTGGGATAGGCGCTGGAAATGAGCTTTTTTGGAACCCGGTAATAAATAGGAACCATATCTACCCGAAATTATTATTTATTTAATAATTGATTCGAAAACCTACCTGTATGGCACAATATTCGCATAAACCAATCATCAAAAGAAAAACGATTTACAACTCAACTACTCAACCACTTAACAAAAAATTAAAGTTTAATACGAAAGGAGGTGCAAAAGCAGTCACAGTTTGAATTTAAAGTTTGAATTTGGATTTTAGGTATGATAAAATAAAAATAACAAAGTAAAGGAGATAAAAAAATGTTAACAAAATTAAACAAAAAAAGAGATGAAAAAGGTTTTACCCTGATTGAATTAATGATCGTTATAGCCATCATCGGTATCCTGGCCGCCATCGCCATCCCTCAGTTTGCAGCCTATCGCAGCAGGGCTTACAAGTCGGCGTTGGTATCAGATGCCCATACACTTGCCAATGCACAAGAAGCCTATTTTGCGGATAATGATACCTATGCCAATGCGTCCACGTCCGTACGAAACGCCACCTATGGCGCTGAGCATCTTTCCAGTGACACAGCAATAGTTCTCTGGAGAGGTGGTGCCAACACATTTTACTTCCAGTTGGATGATCCCGTACATACTGCTGTTGTAACGGTAACTTATGATAGCGCAGCCGGTGGAATGCCATAATACGTGATCTGGTATATCAATTGGTTAGAAGAGAGGGAGTACATCTCAGTCGTGATTTACTCCCTCTTGTTTTTTCCCAAAAATAGGGATTAATACATTTTACCATGTGGGGTATTGAGAATATAGAGAACGCTTAACCACTTTGAGCTGAAAAGTCGAAAACCCTTGCGTAAAGTAAATGACAAAGGCTTTTCGAGACAATACATAGCCCTTGCGCTTTGGGTTTTTGCTCTCGCTATACCTTTTCAGGAGTCTTTAGGCCTAACGAATTTCCCAACCTGGTTAATGCCAAAATATTGCCCCAATACTTACAGCAAGAGAATATGTTACAATTGTCACAAGACATAACCTCGTTAAGAAAGCACTTCCTCCCTCTCTTTTTTCTGTTTTTGGCCATTACGCTAATCTATTCCAATTCCTTGGATGGGAGTTTTCAATTTGATGACGAGCAGATTGAGGTTCGGCCCAATCTCCATGTTACGGAATTAAGCATTAAATCACTTAAGGGGACTCTCTATTGGACACCTAATTCCAAAAGAATATACCGCCCCCTTCCCTGTTTGTCCCTCGGATTAAATTACTATTTTGGAAGGGACAACACATTTGGTTATCATGTCGTAAATATCATAATACATTTCATATGTGCCATAGCAGTATATGTGTTTCTCCAAACGCTTCTTTCTATACCTGGCATAAGACCAGCTTTTGCCGCAAAACATCGATATGAGATAGCCGTCATCGCGACGTTTCTATTCGCTTTACACCCAATACAAACAAATGTGGCAACTTATATCATTCAAAGAATGACGAGTATGGCCGCATTGTTTTATATTGCAAGCGTCACAGGGTACATCGGCTTTAGGTTGCAAACTTTGCCCGAAAGCAGGAAGTCCAATTTGAGGCGGTATTTAAACCTATCCATTGCAATCATTTGCGGCCTGTTTTCTATCTTGTCAAAGGAAAATGCAGCATTCTTGCCGATTACTGTATTGTTTGCAGACTACCTCTTCTTTTACAACCGTTGCGATGAATACGAAAAGAGGAAATTAAGAAGGATCTACGCTTTATCAATTTTTCTCCTTCTCGCGGTACTTTCGTATGCTGGTATCAAACCCCTGCTAACTCATATGAATGGATATGGGCATCGTGAATTTTCCCTGATAGAGCGGCTGTTAACTGAACCAAGGATAGTATTTTTTTACCTCTATCTCCTTGCCATCCCCAGCGACAGTCTCCTCAATCTAAACCATGATTTTCCCATATCAAAAAGCATTACAGATCCTCTCCAGACGATCTTTGCCATATTGGGCATCGTATTCTTTGTGGTTCTTGCCCATTTACTAAGGAAGAAGTATAGCCTGCTGTCTTTCGTGATTGTATGGTACCTGGGCAATCTCGTAATAGAATCCACAATAATCCCCCTTGAACTGATATTTGAGCACCGGACATATCTTCCTGGTGTACTAATATTCTTTTCGATCTCATTTGGCATCGTTTATGTGACAAAGAATGTCCTAAAAAAAGATAAGGCCATATTACTTACATCGCTCTTGTTAATTCTTTATGGGAATGGCACTTATTTGAGGAATGTGATATTTAGAACACCTATCTCAACATGGCTCGATGTTGTTCAAAAGTCTCCGAACTTGGCACGAGCACACGTCAACTTAGGCAAGGCATACACTGATTATGGTCGCTATACGGACGCCAAAGCGGAATATGAAATGGCCCTTAAACTAAAACCTGATTTCACCGAGGCGTTGATAAATCTTTCAAAATTAAATATGAACAATTTGGGGATGCAGGAGAAAGCTCTTACCTTGGCAAAAAAGGCAATGAGCCTTAATCCCAAAGGTATCTACGGGCCTGGGGATTTGGGCGAGGCCTATTCTAAAGTCGGGGATTATGAAAAGGCTGAACACTACTACAGCTTGGCAGTTAAAAGGGTAAGTTTTCATATGCCTGCAATAAATAACCTGGGAATAGTTAGAATTCGTTTGGGGAAAATTGATGAGGCCATAAGAACATTTCAATACGGGATAAGGATCGACCCGATATATGAAAATGTTCATTTAAATCTTGCTAAGCTCTATTCGAATGAAGAAAGATTCTCTGATGCTGTACAAACTTTAGGGCACTATCTTGCGATAAATATGAATTCAAAGAGGAGCAGGGCATTACTAAAAACTATAAAGCAGAAAGCCGAGTTAGCTAAGCCAGTTGAAGAATGAAATCGCCTTTAATCAAAACAGGGCTAATAAATTCGTATCTTATTTATTTTTTTGTTTTTTTATTAATACTTTTGGCCGTTTCCATCGTTATTCTCGCCTCAGTTCCCCCTGTAAGTAAAGATGCGCTTACCCACCACCTCGCTATTCCCAAACTGTATCTTAAACATGGAGGCATCTATGAGATTCCATCCATGCCGTTCTCCTACTATCCCATGAATCTGGATCTCCTGTATTTGGTTCCCTTCTATTTCGGCAAAGACATCATTCCCAAATTAATCCATTTCAGCTTTGCACTTCTTACAGCCTGGTTGATTTTCGGTTATTTAAAGCGCCGACTGGATCTAAGTTACGCCCTTTTTGGAACTCTTTTTTTTCTTTCGATTCCTATCATCGTTAAGCTCTCCATCACTGTGTACGTTGACCTGGGCCTTATCTTTTTTTCCACTGCATCTCTGCTTTCACTGCTTAAATGGATTGAGAGCAATTTTCGACTGAGATTTTTGATTCTCTCTGCCGTCTCTTGTGGCTTGGCCATGGGCACTAAATATAATGGCTTAATCACCTTGTTGCTCTTGACCTTTTTTATTCCCTTCATTTACTCAAGATACGCTCAAAGAGAAAATGTCCCTTTTGTTGGCACTGTTGGCCAGGGTCTGATTTTTGTGGTCATAGCCCTCCTGATTTTCTCGCCTTGGATGATACGAAACTATATCTGGACCAATAACCCCATCTATCCACTGTATGATCATTGGTTCAATCCACAGAATGTCACCCTTCAAAGCTCCCTTAGTCTCTTTAAAATCAGGAGTTACATTTATCACGAATCTTGGTGGGAGATAGCGCTGTTGCCTGTGAGAATCTTCTTCCAGGGGCAGGATGGTAATCCTCAGTATTTCGATGGAAAACTCAACCCGTTCTTGTTGCTTTTGCCATTTCTTGCATTCTACAGGATCAAAAGCGACTCCCATACCATCAAGACGGAGAAAAAGATTTTGCTGTTTTTTACAGTTCAATTTTTCGCGTTTGCATTTTTTAGCAGTGGATTGAGAGTTCGGTATATTTCACCTATAATTCCCCCATTGGTGATTTTATCTGTTTTTGGCCTGAAAAAATTTTCGGATATGGTGCAGGATTTCAGTTCCGCGACTCATAGAAAAATAGGTGGGGCAATTATTTTGCTAATTATTCTGTTTTCACTTTTACCGAATGCACGATATGTTTTTTCTCAATACAAATACGTGAGACCATTTGATTACCTCAGTGGCACTTTAACACGTGATGAATATATTGATATATTTCGAAAGGAATACCCCGCGATGAGATACGTCAATGAGCATCTATCTTCTGATGCGAGAGTACTATTTTTCTATCTTGGAAATCGGGGTTATTACTGTGATAGGGACTATCTGTTTGACATTCAAAAGGGAGTCAGCACATTTTGGGAAATAGTGAAGAGATCGAATTCTCCTGAAGAGGTGTTAACTGAACTTGAAAATAGGCGTATTACCCATTTACTCATCCGTTATGACATCTTTGATAGATGGGTAAAAACTGACTTCGAGGATAGAGAGAGAACTATAGTTAGTCAATTTTTTAAAAAATATGTTAAATCGCTCTATTTTAAGTGGGGATACGGGGTATCCCGGTTGGAAAACCTCAATTAGCCCTGAAGTTCTAAGGAGCAATTAAGAATATTGACATAGTCTAAAAGACCAGCTATTATAAAAAATTAGTTGGTCTTAAGATATGATTGGGGGGATGAAGAGATGGAAACGTATAATTTAACTGAAGCCAAGGCGAAACTGTCGTCTATCATAAGCCGTGTTACCTTCGCGCGAGAACGAGTAACCATAAGGAGAAAGGGCAAAAATGTTGCGGTCCTGCTACCATATGAGGATTATTTAAAACAGTGGACAAAGAGCAGTGGA
>JAKLQB010000509.1 GCA_022013615.1 Desulfobacterales bacterium
TGGTCAGAGGCGCACGAAAAACACCAGAGCCGGACTCAGAAACTGGCCCAGTATCGCCGTGAAAGCCTGGCGACCAGCCACCGAGCGCGAATCTCACTTCTTGAAGAACAACTGGGTCAAGCGAGCAATGACAAAATTAGGCGGATGCGCCAAGCTCAAATTGCAGCGGCTGATGCGGATTACGCGCGTCGCATTCAAGAATTGGATATTGCAATGGAAAGGGCCGATATTACTGCCCAGCCAGTTGCCTATGGTGTAATCCACGTCGATGGAGGGTTGTCGGATGCCGAGTGACTACGACAGCATTAGAGCGGATAATATCAGGGAATACGGCGAAGGCACCCGCCATCTTTCCTTCTTGGGCCGACTGTATACGGATCGGACACACTTCATCTTTGAGCTCCTTCAAAACGCAGAAGATGCAGGAGCCGCCAAAATCCTGTTTGAGCTATTCGAAGACAGGCTGGAGGTAAAACATGACGGTCGTCCATTCAACGAACTCGACGTTCGGGGCGTGTGCGGTGTTGGTGAGGGCACAAAGGCGGAGGACCTAACACAAATAGGAACGTTCGGGATAGGCTTCAAGTCAGTCTACGCGTATACCTCTGCCCCCGAAGTTCACTCGGGTATGGAGCATTTCCGTATCGAGCATTATGTCCGGCCATATAAGGCTGCCACAAAGGCACCTAGCGATTCATGGACCACTCTTTTCGTTTTCGCTTTTGATGCGCCAGGCCTTGAACCACAAATCGCTATGCACGAGATTGCTGAACGACTGCGTAATTTGAGCGCACGTACACTTCTGTTCCTAAGAAAAATTGAAGAAATTGAGTACAAGTTACTGGATAATCAAGGTGGCTTTTATCTCCGAGGTAAGCCAGTCCCGCGTGACAAGACTAGGCAAGTTAATGTCATCGGGCAAAACAACGGTCAAAACGAAGACGAAAATTGGCTCGTTTTTGACAGGCCTTTATCTGTTCCAGATCCTAATAAACCGGATCATGTCAAAACAGTATGGGTCGAAATTGGATTCAAGCTTGAGACAAACGCCAAAGACCAAACGGAGAGTATAGTAAGGATCAAAGAATCGCCCCTGATTGTCTATTTCCCAACGGAGAAATTAACCCGATTTGGGTTCCTTATCCAGGGGCCATATAGAACCACGCCATCCCGAGACAATATTCCAAAAGATGATGACTGGAATGCCAAGCTCGTCGAAGAAACAGCCCTTCTTCTTGTCGATGCATTACAACGCCTGAAAGAGATGGGGTTGTTAACGGTTGCGCTGCTTAATGCGCTCCCCATCAGAATGAACGTTTTTCCAGAAGACGGAATGTTTTATCCAATCGTCGAGGCAGTCCACGATGCTCTCATGGACCAGGAACTGTTTCCGGCAGATGAAGGGACCTTTGTCTCCGCCAGGAATGCCAAATTGGCTCGTGGTGCTGAGCTCAGGAAGCTGCTCACGCATGACCAATTAAGGGAACTGTTTCAGTCCAAAGATGACATCAAGTGGCTGTCAGGAGAAATAACACAAGACCGGACCCCTGACCTGCGTTCTTACTTAATGAGCGAACTTGATGTGGAGGAGATAAGACCTGAAGGGTTTGCACAGTTAATAACTGATTATTTTTTAGAGGCGCAAACCGATGATTGGATTATTCAATTTTATAATTTTCTTGGTAAGGATAAATCAGATCTATGGAAAAAACCTGATTCTATATTGCGGAAGAAAAAGATTCTGCGTCTTGAAGACAATTCACATGTAATACCTTTTCAACCAGATGGCAATCCAAATGCTTTTCTGCCATCTTCATCCAAAACAAAGTTCCCTACTATTAAAAGAAAAATTTTCAATGACAAAGGAGCAGAAGAATTTTTAAGAAATCTTAGGCTATTTGAGCCCGATTTGTTCGCTGAAGTAATTACATTTGTATTGCCAAAATATATCGACCATCCAAGTTTAGTTGATTTTCAAGACAACATTGAGGATTTTAAAAAGATCAATAAACTCATAAATACACCATTCGGAAAAGAAGCAAAAAATTCTATCGCCAAGTTAAGAATTTTGTTGCCCAAATTGGGCTTTGAAAGTTTGGTTGATAAATTAGATGAAAATTCGGAAGAATTAATCCTTCCCCTTCTGAAAATGGTATTACCACAATTCAAACTCTTTCATGCTGTGAATAAAGGTAGAGAAAGATATAAATCAGCCAAAGACATATATTTAAATAACGCAGACTTGCATATGTACTTTGAAAACAATCCAACTGCTTGGTTTGTCGATAAAAGCTATCCTGAAGATCTGGAACAGTTATTCAAGGATCTCTCAATCGGAGATATCCCGAGAGCCAAGCGTAAACATAAAGGTGATAAGGGATATGTGATTATTCAAAGCTCCCATGGATGGCACACACGTGGGCTTAATGGATTTGATCTGGGCATAGAGGTTGATGGATTGGAGTATGCGCTCAAACATCCAACAGTTGAGAAAAGCTCATTTATATGGAACCGGATTGCGATAGCGAACTCAGATTGCATCCATGGAATAGTAGAATCGTCATCACGGAAAACATTTGAGAACAGCAAGAGGGAAAAACAAACATCTCAAAAATTCGGGAGGTTGTTGATAGATACTCCTTGGCTTCCAGACAGGCAAGGCACCTTTCACAAACCCTGTGAACTTGAGCTTGGCGATCTGCCTGACTCATTCATTCCTGATGAAAAGCTGGCCGATCAGCTTGGAATGAAAAAAGATGTTGTCGCCAAACTTGCTGAAGAAGCCGGAATATCCCAAGATACAATCGACCTTGCGCGATCATTGGAGAGATGTCCGGCTGATATTCGAAAAAAGATAGAATCGCTGCTTCAAGAACAAGATAGAAAGCAGCCGGAATTCCCTCAAAGGAGATCTGCTGATCCAGAACGGCGACAGGAGCGACTTGCGGAACAAATGAACGAGGCCACAGAGAAGGAATACGAACAACGGAACAGAAGCGTGCGGACTACGAAGGGTACAGTTGATGAGAAACAGTGGCTTAAGGAACAATACACGAACAGCGCGGGCCAGATGATTTGCCAGATCTGCAAAGAAGAGATGCCTTTTAAGAAGCGCGATGGGGAATACTATTTCGAGGCGGTGGAGGCGCTTTCCAGAGATCATTTCACCAAGGAACATGAAGCGCAATTTCTGGCCCTGTGTCCCCTATGCGCGGCTATGTACAATGAATTTGTAAAGCATGACGAAGGAGCCATGGAGTCTTTGAAAAACGCGTTGATGAATTCGGAAGACTCGGAAGACGCGGAAGTCTCTCTGCAGCTCGGAGAGCTGGACACAAGCATCCGGTTCGTCAAGAGCCACTTTATGGACATAAAGACGATCATCGAGGTTCAGGGATGAGATGATAATAAATTGGGCTAGGCGCTGCACTCGGACTGCCAAAAGCTGCGGCGCTCGTGCCTTGCTCTGCAACTTTTGTCAGCCGGTGGGCTTGGTCGTTGACGCGCCTTCGGCGCATCAATGCTGAGTTGAGCGGAGCAAGGCTCCGCCACGCCCGTTCGGACGTCGCACCTACGGGGCGACAACCAAACGTTCAAGTCGGAACTTTTTTCCGCCATAATCAGCCCGCTTCGCGGTCAATTATGACGGAAAAAACTCCGCTCAACTCCGCATTATGAGTATTGATAAATCTTATAAGAAGGAGGGGTTATGTCGTCTGATGCCCAGCTCAATAAAATTAAAGAGATTCTTGAAATTCACCGAGGGAAAGAAAATCCAATAAGTGCAGGCGAAATTGGGCTGCAAATAGGGATACATGAGGATGCTACACATGTTCAAGTAAGAGGGCTCATTCTTCAAGCAATTGAAAGATTCAATTTGCCCGTGGCAGGCGGTAATCGAGGATATTATTTGATTAAGGATGAATATGAATTAGAAGAGTACTTAAGAAATATCGATGGCAGAATTGATGAAATGCGAAAAAGGAAAAACTTGGTTGAAGAAGCTTTCAGAAACTTTTACTGAAAATCTTTGTATAACCTTTCAGCCCACCTGAGGCTGACATAGGCAGTTGCAAAAGTGAGAGATAAAGGTTGATGTATAATGCACACCTATCATAAGCTGATTTACTCAGATTCGAGAAAGATGTCAGATGTTGCGGATGAATCAGTCGATCTTATTATTACATCTCCCCCCTACCCTATGATCGAGATGTGGGACCCAGTTTTCAGCAAATTGAACCCAAAGGTGGGGGAAGCTTTGGCAAATGAAAATGGAGATCGGGCCTTCGAGATAATGCATCAGGAGCTTGACAAAACTTGGACTGAGTCATTTCGTGTTCTGAAGGAAGGTGGATTTGCATGCATCAACATTGGTGATGCCACCCGAACTATAGGGAAAAGATTTCAGCTTTATTCTAATCATTCTCGTATCTTAAATTCTTTCAAGAAAATTGGTTTTGATACTCTTCCAGTTATTCTTTGGCGCAAGCAAACTAATGCCCCTAACAAGTTCATGGGTTCAGGCATGCTCCCTTCGGGTGCCTACGTCACCTTGGAACATGAATACATCCTGGTATTTCGTAAAGGAGCTAAAAGGATTTTTAACAAATCAGAAGAGAAACTGCTGAGACAAAAAAGTTCTTTCTTTTGGGAAGAAAGAAACAAATGGTTCTCTGATATTTGGTTTGACCTGAAAGGGGTATCTCAAAACATTAATCATAAAGGATTGAGAAAGAGGAGTGGCGCCTTCCCTTTTGAGTTAGCTTACCGACTATTAAGCATGCATTCTGTCCAGTCGGATATAGTCCTTGATCCTTTTCTAGGAACGGGAACAACAATATTCGCTGCGATGGCGGCATGCAGAAACAGTATCGGTATCGAGATTGACGAATCCTTTGGTGAACATATTGTTAGAAGTGCAACGAATTCGGTTCAAGACTTCAACAAGAGAATTTCTCAACGCTTTTCTGATCATTTTGAATTCGTAAATGAATATCTTTCCACGAAAGGTCCTTTGAAGTATGTAAACAAGAATTATAAATTTCCCGTCATGACAAGACAGGAGATAGAACTAAAAATCCCCTATGTTAACTCTATAACTCATAATGGTGAAAACCAAATTTGTGTTACATATTCAAAAGAGCCAAAGATCAGAGGAATTGCGGAGATTGCCATTGAAAATTCTAAGGTAACAAAAGAGGCACCAAAACAACTTAAGCTTGCTTTTTAGGATAATAGCGAAGACTCATTGTTGCTTATAACATTGCTCTTTCAGCCGACAGCTAAGCGCTGCGGTTGAAGAGCCCGTACGGCGCCACCTATACAATGAGCAATCTCATTTGGAGGAAGGCATTTTGATCTCCAGCATGAGATACAACTTCGAAATTACCATCTAAATATATAGTAGTTTTAGAACGCTGTCACGTATAATCTAACCAAATACAATAGGAGGATGTGATGAGAATCGAAATCAAATACAGATCAAGTGAGGTCCCTCACTAGATCTGTATTTGATTTCGATTCTCATCACATCCTCCTATTGTATTTGGTTAGATTATACGTGACAGCGTTCTAAA
>JAKLQB010000510.1 GCA_022013615.1 Desulfobacterales bacterium
GTGAGCTATCTGAAGCACAATGCCTTTGTTCCAATTGTCAAATCGGATGACAAGGTTGTCGTGGCCATGGAGAACCCCAACTCCCTGCCAGCAAGGGATGCTATTAAAAGGCTCATTCCGGCCAGGGGATTTGAATACTGCGTAGCCCTCAAAGAAGATATCTACGACATTATAAATCTGTTCTTTGATGTAAAAAGGACAGAACTATTGAAGGCTTCTGACAGTATTGAGGATATCCTGGGCCAACTGGCATCTGATGATGAAGAATACGATGAAGAAATTGCAAGCATGACTGAAGAGGATAGTGCCATTGTCCAAATTGTTAACAAAATAATTATTGATGCCTACAATCGCGGTGCTTCGGATATCCACATCGAACCACGCCAGGGAAAGGCCAATGCCTTAATCAGGGTCAGGGTAGATGGTGCATGCCAGGTTTACCAGACCCTCCCTTACACATATAAGCGAGCCATTGTCTCTCGTATTAAGATCATGTCAGACCTGGATATTGCCGAAAAACGTCTTCCTCAGGACGGAAAGATCAAATTCAGGCGCTTCGCCCCTTTGGATATTGAACTTCGGGTCGCTACCATTCCAACGGCAGGACAAAACGAGGATGTGGTTTTGCGTCTCTTATCGACCGGCAAACCTTTGCCGCTGGATGAAATGGGAATGAGCAAGAGGAATTACGAGGCCTTTTTAGACATCATCGAAAAGCCTTACGGTATCGTGTTGGTAGTGGGCCCTACAGGAAGCGGGAAGACCACCACCCTTCACGCTGCCCTGGCCTGTATTAACAGGCCTGAAACAAAGATATGGACAGCCGAGGATCCGGTAGAGATTACTCAGGAAGATCTTCGCCAGGTTCAGGTCAGGCCTAAGATCGGGTTTGATTTTGCCAGGGCCATGAGGTCTTTTTTAAGGGCGGATCCGGATGTGATAATGGTAGGGGAAATGCGTGACCGTGAGACCGTATCCACAGGCATAGAAGCCTCTTTAACGGGTCACCTGGTCCTCAGTACCCTTCACACAAACAGTGCTCCGGAGACTATCACGCGACTGTTGGATATGGGAATGGATCCCTTTAATTTTGCAGATGCCCTTCTGGGGGTCCTTGCCCAGCGGCTGGTGAGAACCCTTTGCAAAAATTGCAGGGAGAAGTACCATCCTGGCAGGGATGAATTTGACGCATTAATAAGGGCCTATGAAGGTGATTTTGATTCCCTTGGCTTTGAATATAATGATGACTTTTTCCTTTACCGCCCCAAAGGGTGCCCAGTGTGCGGTAACAGCGGTTACCGGGGCAGGACCGCCATCCATGAACTCCTTGTAGGCACAGACAATCTAAAATCGTTGATCCAAAACAGGGCAAAGATGGCGGAGCTAAGGAAACAGGCTATAAAAGACGGCATGGCTACCCTGATGCAGGATGGTATTCGGAAGGTCTGTCTTGGACTTACGGATCTTATCCAGGTAAGGAGGGTTTGTATTAAGTAGTTGACGGTTAACAGCGATCGGAGGGCCGATTAAGGAAAACTTCCGGGATGCAGCAGCCCCTCTGTTTCGTCCAGCCCGAACATGATGTTCATATTTTGAACGGCACTTCCGGCCTGCCCTTTCATCAGGTTATCTATAAGGCTCACGACAATAAGCTTCCCGGTTCTTTCGTCCACGTTCACTGAAATATTGCAGAAATTGCTGCCTCTTACATTTATGCTTACCTGTAGCTTTTCAGGCCCGAATACCCTTACAAATGTATCATTTTTATAAAAAGATCG
Source organism: Desulfobacterales bacterium (assembly GCA_022013615.1). The sequence continues at coordinate 1,779 of JAKLQB010000510.1, forward strand.
ATAGGCCTCTTCCGCGGTTTTGAGGTTCTGGCCCTCGTTTAATTGACCATATATGGTGGTCAGGATGCCACGACAGAGGGGCACCACGTGGGGCGTAAAGGTGACCTTGATGTCCTGACCTGCAAGGAGGCTCAGCTCTCTTTCTATTTCGTATACATGCTGGTGGCCTGATATCTTATAGGCGTTCATGGACTCATAGCGTGCCGGATAGTGAAAAGTTGGATTGGGGGTTTTCCCTGCTCCTGATACTCCGGTTTTTGCGTCGAAGATGATAGAATCCGGTTCAATGAGATTGGACTTTATGGCCGGCGACAAACCCAGAATGCAGCTAACCGCAAAGCAACCCGGGTTCCCAACGAGGTTGGAGCCGGAGATTTCATTTCTGTGCAATTCCGCCAGGCCGTAAACCGATTGAGGTAGCAGCTCAGGAGACGCATGTTCCTGGTGTCGTCCAATTCGCGCTGCATATCCCTTGTAGGTCTCCAGGTCGTTAAAGCGGAAATCACCGCTGTAGTCAATGACCTTTACGCCTTTTTTTATCCAGGCAGGAGCCGTACTTTGTCCCACACCATCGGGGGTAGCAAAGAAAACCACTTGAAAGTCATCAGGGCAGTCCGGGTCATCCGGGGCAAATACAGGCAAATCACAAAAGCCTGTTAGATGCGGGTACAACTCGCTTATGGGCCTACCTACGTCCTGTTTGGCAACAAGCCCTCTGATCTCCGCATATGGATGATTCAACAAAAGCTCTATTGCACCGCAGCCTCCATACCCACCGGCGCCAATAATACCCACTTTAATTTTGTCCATATTATTCCTTCGTTTCCCTCAATTTTATCTTTGTTGCAAGCCTTGGGTGCATCAAGGTGCGCTTTGGGAGATTCAGTTGGTCAAGGCCATCTGCTGCAGGCGATATGACAGTTCAGTACGATTTTTTACATCCATTTTTTCATAAATGGATTTGAGGTGATTTTCAACTGTATACTTGCTGATAAATAATTTGTTCCCAATTTCCTTATTTGTCAAACCTTTGTTAAGCAGAAAAACTACCTCCGCCTGCCGTTGAGAAAGGCCGTATTGCCTTATCCGTTTTAATAGATTGCACTCATATCCTTCATCGGAAAAGCAGAGCAATAAAAGCGGCTTTTTGTTACGATAGGTTATCACTCGCAGATGAATGGGTAGCTTTGTATTTTTCGTCTGGCAGGAAAATTCGAACAGCTTCTGAGAAGTTTCTGAATCCTCATCCTTCGGGCTGGCCCTCAGGAGGTCCTTGCAGTGCGAATAAATCTCCTTTGGAAGAGAGCAAGAGGGTAACCTTTGTTCTTTTTCCGCCGGGGTCAGATGAGAGAAAAAGCGAGTGGCATGCTTGTTTTGGTAGATCAGCTCCAAAGACTCATCCAGAACAATGATTCCTTTGTAGGGCATATGGCTTGTAATGGAATCAATAATGGCGGCCTGTTTGGTTTTTTGTTCCGAGATTATGGCATTTTCCAATGCTCCTGCCAAATAGGGGGCCATCATGTTCGCCTTGGCTTGATCAAGTGAGGAGAATTCGTTTGCATTCTGCGGGCGATAGAGACCGAGCACACCTAAAAACCGCTGTTTACTCTTCAGGTAAATACTCATCTGGTGGTGAATGGACTGGGGCTTTAAAAAATCACTGTAATATTCGACTAATCTTCCTTTGTTTTTTGAATGATCTCTGACAACAACAATTGGGGGCGGATTGAAAGACAAAATTTTATAGAAGGGGTCCAATTTGTGGTAATATTTTTTGAATTTGGACAAAAACTTCCTTTCTAGGCCGCGGCTAACCACCCGGTTCAGATTGAGGCTCCGGCCACTAGTGCTTGCAAAATAAAAGTTGTTATTGCCGGTCTTGAAAATTTCTTCCAGAAGGTGGAGCACTTCGGATAGCTGCTCGTCTGCATCGCTGATCTCGAAGGCGGTGCCGCTTACGAGCAGCACATCCCTGAGGTCCTTGGATGTCATCTTTTTCAAGGTCATGCCAGACTCATGCATGCAAGAGGATTCGGTCCCCTTGATTTGCCATGGGTCTCGGGAAACTCCATATTCCGAGCAATCCACCCCAAATCACAAACCAAGAGAAGGTTAAATTGTTTTGTATTATATACTACTAAAAACCATATCTCAATAAAAATGACTGATTTCAGCTATTGACTACAACTCAGCGGATAGTTATTAAATGATTAATTGCTGGTGAATATATTGGCAAAGGAATGAGTCCAAAAGATATTTGGCTGGAATATCTGGGCAAGAAGACAGGTCCTTGCAAAGGCGGGGGGACACAACACTTGGCCGATCGTAAAAACAACATCCCCGGTTTAGTCGCGTGCCTGGGATCGGATTTTTGCATGGCTGTGGGAACCGCTTTGCCGCTAAGATGAGAGATATGGATCAGGTCACTTTATTCTTTGTCGGTGAAGGAGCCTGCGGGGGAGTTCCTACGAATTCTCGACGAGCTGCTTATGCGCCCCGCAGATGAGATAGCCAGAAAGGACGGTCTTTTACGATGAACTCCAATTCTAAACAAACGGCAGTTCTTTTTTCCGGATTACCCTATACAGGAAAAACCGCTATTATCCACCGGCTTTTAGAAAGGTTACCGGGAAGAGCGATTTATGTCGACGGCCTTTTTCGGGATATCGTTTCTGAGGAAGATGTTTGTCTGGAGCGCTGGCTTGAGGAAGGGCCTCGTCTCGTCGAGGGAATTATTGAACTCATCACCAATACTGAAGAATCGCGCATATACGTGGAGGTGGGCATTATGCAGGTAAAGCATCGCGGTAAATTGATGCACTGGATTCGAAATAATAACTACCACCTCGTTCCCATTCTACTCCAATGTGAATCTAAGAAAGCTATTCAGCAGCGCCAGCAAGCGCGTGCGCAAAAACTAGCCGGCCAACCGGAAAAGTTAAAGATCGCTATAGATCTTGATGAACTTTATGGTCCTATACATGCCGCATTCGATGAAATAATGGATAGGGAGGGGTATTACACAATTGACACCGCCGGATCGATTGAGAAAAGTGTGGAGGAGATTTGTCGGCTTATTCTTGACTGATTACCAACATGCATTCAAATCTCTCATATATCAAGAAAAATGACTGATTTCAGCTATTGACCATAACTCAGAGGATAGTTTTTGCGCA
>JAKLQB010000049.1 GCA_022013615.1 Desulfobacterales bacterium
AATAATCTAACCATATGACACCTCCTTGTTTTCACTGTCAGAGTAAGGCATGTTTAAGTTGATAGAAAGTTCTTTTACGGTCAAAAAGCCTAAACGAGGGATAAGAGCCTTTTCTTGAGAACTTCTGTGCTCCAGACAGAATCACCCACATTCTGCCAGGAGCAAGGCGGACAGTATTTGATGCGTGTCTCCATGTGGGCCTCCGGGTTACAGGTTAAAGTATGGAAGGAAACTTCAAGTATTAAGAAAAGCTAAAACAGGCTGGAAGTCAAGAGAAATCGGCTCTAAGAACCATGTCAGAATCAACGATTTTGGCCGGTTGAAGGGTGGGGTAAACTCCATATGTTGTAGTCGCTCTGGCCTTCAGAAAACGATAGGATGCTTACCAGATCTTGCACCCCTGGTCAATCCAATCTCAGTAAAGTTTACAAACTAAATGTTTGAAAATTTTGCCTTTTTATTTCTCCACAAGCATAGCAGTATCGATCACTTTCCCAAAAGTATAACATACATATGGTAGTAGAAACTAAAGTTGGGAGTGTGGCGATAGCATTGATAATATGTTCATAACTTCATCAGATTATAGAGGCTGGAAAAGTGGTATTATTCTTTCCAATAAACTTCATACAATTTAATGGTTTCATCGAAACCTTTGGGTTTAAATCGCCGCTTCTCAGAAAAAGGGAGCTTGCTTCCAGATGCCAAATGCCTTGTGACGTCTGAAACTAAGACCTCATCACCTTTTGCCTTAGAGGCAATCCGTGAGGCAAGGACTACTGCCTGCCCAAATGGATGTCTGCCTTCACGTCTGACTACTTCACCAGTATTGATGCCCATACGGACTTGGATTGAAGATAGATTCTTAGATATTTGCTTCTGTATGTTACAAGCGCATTTTATGGCTGCTGATGCTGATTCAAATGACAGCATAAAGCCATCCCCAAGGTTCTGTAACTCCTTGCCTCCATATTTCTTGATTTGAGCGCGAATTATCTGGTCATGTTGGAGAAATATGTCTCTGGCAGCGGCATCACCGAGTTGAGTGACGAGGTCTGTCGATGAAACTATATCTGAAAAAACAATCGTGGCCTGCTCGACTATCTCAGTTCCGTTAATAGGAACGTTCCCCATGTCTTCGTCAGGGTGTTTTATTGTCAAGACAGGCGAGATATCTCTAACTGAATCTGCTGACTTTCTTCTCCCGATGAATTCGGCAATTTCATTGATAATCTCATCTGTTTCACCATACCACCAGGGATGAATTGCTCCTTTCAATAACTTAAATTGTGCGTTGGGAATCTCAACAGCTAGCTGCCTGCCATGATCAATTGTAATTACTTTGTCTCCTTCGCGATGCAGAATTAAGGTGGGAATCTTAATACCGGAAAGAAGTTCGGTAACATCAAGTGAATAAGCAAGCTCCAGGACTTTCGCTGCTATTTCAGGGCTGGATGATTCTCGTTGGAACTTGGCCAGGCTCTTGAGTTCTTTTGTGTTGGCATTAGGATGGAAGATATCAGCAATTGTTTTGGATCCAAGTCCCCAGGAAGCTTTCACCAAGGAAATCAGCGCACGCCTAACATCTTCTGGAGCAAGATTTTTGCCATTACAATAAGACCCATAGAGAATCAAATCCGTTACCTTCTTCGGATGTCGTAATGTGTACCCTATTGCTACAGGCCCTGCCATGGAACTTCCCAAGAGGCTAAACTTCTCGAGGCGCAGATGGCTTATTACCGTGTCAAGGTCCAAAAGCTCGGCTTCAAGAGTAAAGTCTTTACGATCCCTATCAGATTGCCCGCAACCGTGCTTATCGTAAGAGACTACCGTCACTTTTTGGGCAAGCTGCCCCCAAAATTGTTGAGCAAACTGGTCTTCAAAAATGTACGAAAGGCTAGTTACCCAGGAGGAGGGGCAAACCAATGGTTGGCCCTTTCCAAATTTTGAGTAGGCAATCCTTACTCCATCTTTCCTTTTAACAAATTGTATTGATGGTTTCATGTTGAGTAAGGGTTAAGGGTGTTTTGTAAACAAAAAGCTTTATTTGATGGAATGACAAACCGTTTGAGAAGTCAAGAAAAATCGATTTTCAGATTCACTTCGGAATCAATGGCTTTGGTCTGATGAAGGAAAAGGTAAATCCCGTATATTATGGTGTGTTCTTGGACCCCTAGACTTTCAGATGCTTGCCATAGACTTCATCGCAACTTTCTGAATTCAATTACTATTAGTAACCTCAAATAATGGCAAAGTCAAGATTACCCAAAAATTTTCACTTTTTGTCGGACCAAGATTTTCAAGGTTCTTGCCAAATCAGATGTGCGGATTATATCCAAGATGGGTGAAGACTACAAATACAAAAGGGAAGAAAAAAGGGGTTCTGAATGAAGGCTCTTATAGCTGAACATGAAAAACCAGAATATATAAGAGAGACACAAGATATGGTGGAAAAGAAAAGGCAGGGCTGAAAAACCCTGCCTTGAATATTTGATATTGATGCTGATTATCTCTTCCTAAACTTCCTACTGAACCCCGCAAAGCGGGGCAGGCAACGTGAGAGGATTTTGATTACAATTAACAACAACCGCCTTTTGTTCCACAACCAGACTGTTCTTCAGCGCTGCAACCACAGTTACAACCAGAGGACAAACCGGACAGCTCTTCGGCAGTCGGTTCCCTTACTTCAACAATATTGACATCAAAGTGAAGTTTCTTGCCTGTCAGTGGATGATTAAGATCGATAACGACCGTATTCTCGTCCTTAATCTCTTTTATATTGATTACCATCGGACCCTGAGGACCCTGGGCCTGGAATGTCATACCGGGTTGGAGCTCCATGTCGCCTGGGAACTGGTTCCTGGGAACATCCTGGAACAGTTCCGGATTTACCTGACCGTATGCATCCTCAGGCTCAACGCTTATCTTTAAGTTGTCACCAACCGTCATCCCCATCATGGCCTTTTCCAGACCGGGAACAACCTGACCTGAACCTGTAATAATACCGAGCGGCTGTCCCTCGGAAGATCTATCGACCTTTTCTCCTGAGTCCAGGGTAAGCTTGTAATCGAACGCTACATACAGTTTATCTGCGATATTCATAAGTTCCCTCCATTAAGTTAAAAAAATCCCGATGACGCCAAATTTCAGGAGTCATCGGGCTTGTAGACTTCTTTTAAAATAAAGCATGTGCCCTAAAAGTCAAGTGTAATTACTCAATAATCCTGCGGAAGAAACGTAAGTTCCTTACAGTCCGGTGCAGAATCTCTTTTCAAAGCGCTATCAAAATTATTCATAGTCGGCGCCCAGGAAAGGAACTGGGCATTATAATTCATCCAGATAAAGGCAGGCCAAGATCTTTGCATCTGTTAGAATGCTTGATATCAGACAGTATTCATTGGGTTGGTGAGCTGTTTCAGAAATGGTGGACCACACCGCAGCCGGCAATCCGGCTTTACGGAAAAATGCTGCAACTGTTCCTCCTCCAATGCCCATGGGTTTTGCATTTTTTCCAGTAACCTTCCTGATCGCTTTAATGAGGGCCTTTACCACGGGAGCGTCCGGCGATGTGGGTTCAGCCGCATCCTCCCGATGGGCAGCCTCCACCTGAATTTGAAGGCCGAGCCCTTTACCTATCTCAGCTCCGATTTCCTTACACGCAGCAAGAATCTCATCTACCTTGTAAAGGGGCAAAACCCGGCAATCCAAGTAAAAGATATTCCTCCCGGGTATCGTGTTTACATTGGGCACATTGGCCTCCATTTTCGTGGGTTCGAAGGTTGATACCGAAGGGCTGAATAGATCATCAGACAAATTGAATCGCGCCTTGAGCTGATCCAGGGCCACTATCAAGCTGGCTGCGCCGAATAGACTGTTTTTTCCTTTTCCGGGTGTGCTTGCGTGGCATTGTTTCCCTATTACAATGAATCTGATCCACAGCATGGATTTTTCGGCCACCTCAATCATGGTACCCTCTTCGTTGCCCGCGTCTGGAACGACAATAAGATCGTCTTTTTTGAAAAGGTCTTTGTGATGTTGCAGTAAATATTGGAGGCCGTATTTACTGCCCGTCTCCTCGTCTGCCACAATCGCAAGGCAGACCGGCTTTAATGTATCATGATCCGATCCAAGGACAGCTTTGAGCGCGAGATAGGAACTCACAAACCCGTGTTGGTTGTCTTCAACACCTCTTCCAAAGATCCGATCGCCTTCCACCTTGATCTGATACGGGTCAGTTTCCCAGAGAGAGAGATCTCCCGGCGGGACAATGTCCGCGTGGCTGAGTACCCAGACGCTTGACTGATCCTGCATCTCACCCCAGCCTGCAACCAGACTGGGACGATAACCATCGCGCGCCCTTTCATCAGGGGCCTTTATTTCCTCAAGAAAATCAGGATCGAATTCTTTCAGCAGATCCTTAACAAAAGCGATTTTTTCATGCTCACCTGTGCCTTCATTATCCGGCCCCAGCGCAATTCTGGATGTGAGGCCTGCCTGAAGTTTAATGACATCGTCCCTGTAACTATCTATTCGTTCAAAGACCTTTTCAAGTTCTGACATGTGTTTTCCTCCTGTTTTATCTCACCGCAAAGACACCAGAGGGCGCAGAGATGAGTGATTCAGATAATCCCGATCATCCATGCCTGCCCCGCGGAACGCGGGGTTATCCTGTCAAAGATTTTTCTTGACTCAATCCCGAAAGTTCTTCGATTTGCTTCATCATATGATCAAGAAGTGCACCAGGCGATGTTCCTGACTCAGCGTAAAAAGGTTTGCCGTAATTGACCTGAACCACAGTTCGGAATCCCTTTCGAGAATAGCGGACGCCAACAGGGATAAAAGGGGGTGTAACACGAGACAGGATAAGCCTTATCATCCCCACATGACCGGGACCCATTTTGTTACTGTAATACGTGCCTTCAGGAAAAACTACGGCCCCCTCCCCTTCCCTTAAGAGTGAAATCAAGGACTTAAGTGAGTGTCTGCTCTCAAGAGGGCGCTGCCGGTTTAACGGAATACCCCCAAGCGACCGCAAAAACCAGTTGCTCAGGGGATTAGTAAATAGCTCACTTTTGGCAATATAGTAGAGGGGTCTGGGCGTGGCAAGGCCCAGAATGGGGATATCCTCCCAGCGCTGGTGCTTTGGGAGAAGGATAAAGGCACTCTTTTGAGGCAGGTTTTTAACGCCACCTGCTTTTAGACGAAAGAATGGGCTCAGCAGCACCCTGCCCACAGTTTTGGTAATCCAGAAAACCCACCCTCTTCTTCCCATAAGCGCTAACGTAATATTTCACCGCAGAGACGCCGCAGAGAAAAGATATTTTCCTTTCTGCTTTTCACCTTTATTCCACTGTCACACTTTTTGCCAGGTTTCTTGGTTTATCAATGTCCCTGTTTAGCAAACTGGCGCAATAATAGGCTAAAAGTTGGCAGGGTACCACCGCCAAGATCGGGTTCAGAAAATCAAGTGTCTTCGGTATTTCAATCACATCATCCACTATCTCTCTCAGATCATCATCTCCTTTTGTGGCAATGGCAATTACCGGTCCCTTGCGACTCTTGATCTCCTGGATATTGCTGAACATCTTTTCATACATATCATCTTTCGGTATGATGGCAACGGTTGGCATCTCAGGATTGATCAGAGCAATTGGACCGTGCTTCATCTCCCCAGCGGGATACCCTTCCGCGTGAATATAGGAAACTTCCTTAAGCTTGAGAGCCCCTTCCATGGCAATCGGATAATTGTATTTCCTGCCCAGGAAAAGCCAGTTGCTGCACTTATGGTATTTTTCAGCAATGGCCTCAATATGGTGGGCCTGGGAAAGAACGTCCTTCATCAGCTCCGGGAGGGCCTGAATTGCCCGTATGGCCTCTACACCTTCAGTGAGAGATAGGTTATGGTGCCGGCCTAACAAAAGGGCCAATAAAGTCAGTATGGTCAATTGTGAAGTGAAAATCTTCGTTGAAGCCACGCCAATCTCCGGTCCTGCATGGTTATAGATCCCTGCCTCTGTTTCCCTGGAAATGGAGCTCCCCACCACGTTAACAATCCCCAGAAGACTCGCCCCCTTCCGCTTGGCCTCCCTTATGGCGGCAAGAGTGTCGGCTGTCTCCCCTGACTGGCTAAGTGCAACGAGAAAGGTATTTTCTGGAAAATTCAGCTTCCGGTAGCGAAACTCAGAGGCAAGCTCAACCTCCACGTCAATCTCGGTCAGCTTCTCAAAGACATACCGTCCCACGGCCCCCGCATAATAAGATGTTCCACAGGCTACAATAACCAGATGACGGCACTCCTTGAGTCTCTCCCATACCGGCATGATTCCTCCAAGTTTAGGAACACCTTCACCAGGTTCGAGCCTGCCCCTGAATGCATTTTTTATGGTCTCTGGTTGTTCATAGATCTCCTTGAGCATAAAATGCGGAAAGCCACTAAGTTCCGCATCTTCTGCCCGCCATTCTACAGTTTCTGTGCTTCTCTCGATGGGTTTCGCCTGGGCCGTAGAGATGGAAAAACCCTTGGTAGTCAACGTTGCCAGCTCATTCTCTTCCAGGTGAACAACTTTGTTTGTATGTCGCACCATTGCCGATACATCAGAGGCAGCAAAATGGCCGTCCTCGCCCACGCCGATAATTAAAGGGCTCCCTCTTCTTGCAACTACAACTTCACCAGGAGCATTCCTGTGAATGACTGCTAAACCAAATGTTCCTTCCACCTGAGACATGGTTTTTCTCACTGCCTCATTGAGACTGCCGTTGAAATTCAGGCCAATCAAATGCGCCAAGACTTCTGTGTCAGTTTCCGATCTGAATGTAATCCCCTGCTTTTCCAGTTTTTTCTTAAGGGCAAGGAAATTTTCAATAATGCCATTGTGTATCACGAATACGTTCTCATCCTGGTCCCGATGGGGATGTGCATTTTCCTCGCTGGGTTCCCCATGCGTGGCCCATCGGGTGTGCGCGATACCAACGGTTCCGTTGATGTCTACGCCATTCAGCTTTCTCTCCAGCTCTACAATCTTCCCCACTGACCGGTAACATACGATATCATTTCCCTGCTGTATTGCAAGGCCGGCAGAGTCATACCCGCGGTATTCAAGTTGTTTCAATCCTTCCAAAAGAATCGAGCTGGCCTGTTTCTGGCCCACATAACATACTATGCCACACATGGATTTTCTCCTAACTTAGTTCGTGCCCATCCATAAATGGCTATTTTCCGCAATCTCTACGTCAGATTCGGATTTTAATCCTCGAAATACTTCAATGTATTCCTGTGGTTAAAATCCTCATCTTCCTTGACCTTGCGAAAACTATCTCATTTCTGGATGGACACTAGTTCACTTCGTTTAAAATTATCCGTACTTTGTTTTGACTTCCGTCCCTGCGAGCGGATCCCTAATTTAGAATGTTTGAATACTGGCAAACTGAGTTTTGAAAAAATGGGAGACTGGTTCATTGGCAAAATTCAGCTTTTTTTAGATGTAAGGTAGTATTTGATAATATATCGGCCAAGATCGCTTGATCTTAAGCCCAATTTTTCTCCGTGAACCGCCAGGACGGCGATACTTATAGCCTTAGTGCCATTCTGGGGCAGAATATAGCCCGTGAGCCAGTCATACTTGAATTGATCTTTTTTATCATTAATAGTACCTGTTTTTGCCCCGAAATCAACATCTTTGAAGGCCTTTTTGCGCCGCAGCGGTCTAAAAGACTTCCGGCAGGTCCCGTAAACCACTGTATCTCTCATCAGGACCTTCAGGTCTTCCGCCGTTTTCCAGCTTATGGGAGAAGTAAGCTGGGCCGTCTTTCTGTGGTAGAGAATCTCGCCGGATTCATTTGAGATTTTTTCAACAAGCCACGGTGCCATCAGGATGCCATTATTGGCCACGATCGATGCTAAAAGAGCTGCGTGCAGGGGTGAGATCAAGGTCTTTCTGTTGAAGCCCGATGCAATTTCAGCCAGTCCGTAGTCATCATCCGGTATTTGAATGGTGCTCATTGCCACAGGAAAATCAAAAGGGATTACTCGATTAAATAAAAACCTATTGGCATACTCGGACATCAAATCCTGACCCAGATCAAATATACCCAATTTCCCGAAAACAGAATTTACGGATGAAGCAAATGCCTTTCTAAAGCTTATTTTATTCGTGTACTTGTTTTTGGTTTGTTTTAACTGCTGTTTATAAAGGGTGTGTCTGCGTCCCTGAAAAAATACAGGTTGATCCGGGGTATATCCTGCTGATTCCAAAGCTGCTGCCGCTGCCACAATCTTGAAAATACTTGCAGCAGGGAAATCCGCTTTTGTGCAGAGGTTTTGGCCGTTTCCCTCCTTGTCATAGTTAACCATGGCAAGTATCCGGCCGTCGTCCGGCCTTAGAACCACAACAGCGGCCTGTATGGTCTTGGAACGTCGAAGCAGGCCAAGGATGTAATCTTGAAGCGCCAGGTCAATAGATGATGTTATGTCAAAATGTTCATCACCCTTTTCCACCACAAAATGATCCCTAAATTGAGCTGAACCCAGGTTCAGCTCCTTCAGTAAATTAGAGGGATCCTTTTTTGGCGGTTTTTTCAGAGCAGCGCTGGATTGTTTCTTAGTATCCTGTGGATTGATGCTGGCCTGGCTCAAATGCCCTATAATCCAGGAACCGAGGCAAAACATAAAGACCAGTAACAGAAGAGAGCCCGCTGAATAAAGGACTAATGCAGGGAGATTTTTTTGAAGGTATTTTCTCCGGGCATCGCTTTTAAGACGCTTCTGATAGTCCCGCCAGCCCGAAGGATCATGATGATTAATTATCATTTTATGCTAATGGAAACGCTCCGTAATTTTATAAATATATAGAATCTATCCGGCCCATATAAGCTCTTAGCGCGTCGGGGATAGTCACGCTGCCGTCTGCCTGCTGATAGTTTTCAATGATGGCCACCAGAGTCCTTCCTACGGCAAGGCCGGAACCATTTAAAGTGTGGACCAACTCGGTCCCGCTGCCCCCCTTCCTTTTGAACCGTATCCCTGCCCGTCTGGCCTGAAAGTCGACAAAGTTACTGCAGGATGAGATCTCCCTGTAAAGATTTTGACCTGGAAGCCATACCTCCAGGTCATATGTCTTTGCCGCAGAAAAGCCAAGGTCGCCGGTGCAGAGGGAAACCACACGGTAGGGAAGTTCGAGGCGTTTCAATATCTCTTCAGCATTCAAGGTCAGTTTTTCCAGTTCATCATATGACTCTTCAGGTCTTGTGAACTTAACCAGTTCCACCTTGTTGAACTGATGCTGTCGAATGAGACCACGGGTATCTTTGCCATAGGAGCCGGCCTCTGAACGAAAACATGGCGTATAGGCAACATAGTAAATCGGCAATTGTTCTTCAGAAAGGATCTCTTCACGGTGAATGTTGGTAACAGGGACCTCAGCCGTGGGGATAAGGTAATAGTCCCAGCCCTCGATTTTAAAAAGGTCTTCTTTGAATTTGGGGAGCTGGCCCGTGCCTGTCATGGAGGCGGAATTCACCATAAAGGGAGGGAGGACTTCTATGTATCCGTGCTCTTCTGTGTGTATATCCAGCATGAAGTTGATAAGGGTCCTTTCCAGTTTGGCTCCAAGCCCCCGGTAGAGTGCGAACCTGGCACCGGCGATTTTAGCGGCACTGGCAAAATCCAGAATTCCCAGACGTTCGCCGATTTCCCAGTGACTGAGAGGTTCAAAATCCATTTCCCGGATCTTTCCCCACTCGCGGATTACCGGATTATCCTTTTCATCTTTTCCAATGGCAACCGATTCGTGGGGTATGTTCGGTATGACCATGAGCAGTTCGTTCAATTCATCAACGAATCCAGAAAGGTCCTTTTCTTTATCCTTGATATTCGAAGAAACCTGTTTCATCTCTTTGATGACCGCAGAGGCATCGTCACCTCTCTTTTTCATGGCAGCGATCTCTTCGCTTACCTGGTTGCGCCGGTGCCGCATTTCCTCAAGCACTGTCAGCCTGTTTCTTCGTTCCTCATCCAACCTTTCGAATTGAGAAAGATCAAGGTCATATTCCCTGTTTTTTACCATCTCCTTAATGGTGTTTAGATTTGTTCTTGCAAATTTGAGATCCAGCATTAAATTCTCCTTTAAGGGTTTGGTTCAAAATCCGCACCCCATAATCAGGTTGTCCTGTATATTGTTCATATTTATTTCAGAATGTCAATATATTGTGTTCTGCTGCAATGAAATATTTTGAGTTTACAGCTTACCTTGAACCATGTTATGCAGGCTTTCTGAAAAGCTACAACCTGTGCAATGAACTTAGGGGCTTCGCCCCAATTCCGATACGTTTAATTATCGAAAAACTGTAATGGCAAAACCTACCTCAAAAACAAACTCCGCCTGGCGTTTCTTCAGCTCGGTCAAGCTTACCATCGTGCTCCTGATCATCCTGGCAATCGCATCTATTCTGGGCACAGTCATTCCACAAATGCCCCAGCGGGAAAGCGTGGAGTTTGCAAGGGGTTTGAGCCCTGGCATGTTTAGATTGTTTAGTTTTATAAATCTCTTCGACATGTACCATTCCCTCTGGTTCAGGTTGCTCATCGGTTGCCTCGCTCTGAACCTCATCATCTGTTCTATGGATCGATTCCAGGCCACATTGAAACGATTTCGTGCCCGGCCAGGCGCGGACAGGAGCAAACCATTTCAAAACCTCCCTTTGAAGCAGACGTTTCTTGCTGACGGGAATGTGGAAGACACAGCAACCCAGGTAGCGCAGTTTATAAAAGATCGTTATAAAAAAATCCAAAGGAAACATGCAGGAGATAGATATTACTTTTTAGGTGAAAAAGGAAAATATTCTCGCTTTGGCGTCTACCTCGTCCACTTGAGCGTCCTCACTATCCTGATTGGCGGGCTGATGGGGTCTTTTTTCGGCTTTGACGGTTATATCAATATTGTCGAGGGACAACAGATAGATGCAATCGAGTTAAGGAAACGGGCGACACCATTGAAGCTGGATTTTGAGGTGCGTTGTGACAAATTTACCGTGGATTTCTATGAAAACGGTGCTCCCAGGGAATACCGATCTGAGCTTAGCTTTTTTGTAAATGGAAAAGAGGTGAAAAAGGGAAACCTGCTGGTCAACCATCCAATTAAATTCAGGGGCATAACCTTTTATCAATCGAGCTACGGCAAAATCCCGGGGAATAACGTTCGCCTTAAGATAGTCCGGCATGCGAGCGAGCATGAATTTATAGGCATGGAGGTCAAACAGGGGAACTCCTTTCCTTTGCCCGGCAATGAAGGCCAGTTTCAGGTGCTCAATGTGGATGCGAATCTCAGAGGAATGATGGGCCCGGCTGCCCTGATCTCGATCCGACCTGAGCAGGGAGAGGAGACTCGCTTCTGGGTATTTCAGAACTGGGAAACGCTTCAAAACCGATTTCCAAAACAAATGCTCCAGTCTCCAATGCTGAATCCTTCTGCCTTCAAGCCTTATACTTTTTATCTGGAAGGCCTGGAAAGCAAATTCTACACAGGGCTACAGGTAAACAGGGACCCCGGGGTATCTATTGTTTGGATCGGCTGTTTCCTCATGATTGGCGGGTTTTTTGTCACCTTTTTCATGTCTCATAGACGGATCTGGGTCCGGGTATCCAGTGCAAAGCAGGGTAGCACTATCAGCATTGCAGGAACCTCCAACAAGAACCCGGTGGGCCTTCAAAGGGAACTGGCACACCTTGTAATAAATCTCAATGATTACTTGATTAAAAGGAAGTAACTCATTATGATTAATACTATTATCCTTAGCTATATCACCTTTGTGTATTTTGGCGCCTTTATGCTCTACCTCCTTATGATGGTCATGGGAAGGGCCACTTTCGGAAGGCTTGCATCACTTGTATCTGTGGTGGGACTGGGAGCCCAGTCCCTGGCAATTATCCTCAGGTGGGCGGAATCCTACCAGTTGGGAATCGGTCACGCGCCTTTTTCAAACCTCTATGAATCCCTCATTTTCTTTTCATGGACCATCACCCTTCTATATCTCATTGTGGAATGGCGTACAAAAAACAGAACCCTCGGGGCTTTTGTCCTGCCGCTTGCATTCCTGGCAATGGCTTATGCCTCTTTCTCTCCCAACATCGCGAGCCGCATCCAGCCCTTGATCCCTGCCCTGAAGAGCAACTGGTTGATAACCCATGTCATCACCTGTTTCTTTGCATACGCTGCATTCGGGATCTCTTTTGGGTTGAGTTTAATGTACTTCTTAAAGCGATTGGACAATGACAAAAAAAACAGCACATTCCTGAAACTCATCCCACGGAAGGGAATCCTTGATGATCTCAATTATCAGATGGTTGCCATAGGGTTCCTTATGTTGACCCTTGGCATAATCACAGGGTCTGTCTGGGCTTACTCTGCCTGGGGAAGATACTGGGGCTGGGACCCTAAAGAGACCTGGTCTTTGATCACCTGGTTCATCTATGCTGCTGTGCTGCATTCACGCATGGTTAGAGGCTGGACCGGGAAAAAAATTGCAATCATGTCTATCATCGGTTTTTTTTGCGTCCTAATCACATATTTTGGAGTCAACTACCTGGCTGGCCTCCATAGTTATGCAACGTCATAGGAATGCTGTAACAAACATAATCACACCATCCATACCCACGTTCGTCGCCTTTATATTCGAAAGGCTTAAAGATGCTGGTCATCAGGCCTTTATTGTGGGTGGTGCGGTAAGAAATATCTTCCTCCAACTGCCCATTGTCGACTGGGACATTTCAACCTCTGCACAACCCAAAGAAATAAAGACAATATTTCATGACATAAGATTTTTCGCCCTCAAACATGACACTGTGACACTCGTGCGTTCAGGGCGGCATTTCGAGGTGACTACTTTCAGGGGCCAAGACAACTGCCTTGAGGATGATTTGGCTCACCGTGATTTTACAATTAATGCCATGGCCCTTGATCCGGAGAGAATCGAGACCCTTGATCCGTTTGGGGGGAGGATGGATATCCGAGAGAAACTGATCAGGGCAGTCGGGGACCCGCAAATACGGTTTCAGGAGGACCCTCTTCGTCTTTTGCGGGCAGTGCGGCTTGCAACCGAGTTAGGGTTTCTAATAGAGGCAAAGACGCTGGAAACCCTTACCTGTTTGGCTCCCTTATTACATAAAGTGGCACCGGAGCGGATCAGGGAAGAGCTAATAAAGGTTTTGATGAGTCCCAAACCATCC
>JAKLQB010000511.1 GCA_022013615.1 Desulfobacterales bacterium
AGAGGTTCGGAGTACTTGGATCTTTTTCTCCTGGGGAAGAATAAGGCGCGATTGGAGAAAGAAAAGACAAATGTGGAGAAAAGAAGCCTCCAAGTAGTCGAAGATCTCAAGACAATTGATGAGGAAATTTCCGAATTGGAGAGCGAGATTTCCGGGGTGGAGCCTAAAAAACCGGTAGCTCAAGGATACAAAAAAAAGGTGCCCAAGAAACCCATGAAGGTGATGACAATTGATTACTAAGAAGTGAGGAATACGGTGGAATGGAAGTGGTCAGCAGGAGCCAGGGTCAAAGTAGATAGCTCCCCGGAGGTCCGCAAGGACAATGACAAACTTGATTGTGCCTTCTGCGGCGGGAGTGGAGAGAGGCCAAAAGGTTCCAGGTGTTCCGTATGCGGCAGTAGCGGAAAGGTCTCGGTTCAGCCGCCTTTTGTAAAGTGCGCCTACTGCAAGGGAAGAGGGGAGGAGAAGCCCCGAAGCAATGTGACCTGCACGGTGTGCAGGGGCAAGGGCTATGTGAGCATAAAGGAGCCGGTTGAGATTTGCTCCAAGTGTGGCGGTAAGGGGTCTGACCCTCACAACAAGCTACCTTGCTTGAAGTGCCGGGGAAAAGGCATAGTTTCCGTCAGGGAGAGATAAATGGAAGATAAAAAAGCCGTTTCCGTGCGCAAGCTGGCAGCCCTGGAGCGAAAAAGGGCCCTGGGCCTGCCGATCAAGCGCCCTGCAATTTCTACACTTGAGCGTCAGGCCCGAGAATGGAAGCGGCGTGAAGAGATGGGGAAGTCAGAGGACGGAGGTCAGAGGTCAGAGGTCAGAGGACGGGGGACGGAGGACGAAGGTCCGAAGTCGGAGGTCCAAGATGAAATGTTTCAAATCGGACTTGCAGAGCCCAGGGCCTCTGGTGATCCTGAAACGAGTGAGGGATTTGACTGGAAGCTATATCAATCGGAGCAAGGCGAGGGCAAAAAGAAAGTCAATATTTTGAATACTGCCTCTGTTGCGCGTATGGCCCGTAAGATCATGGCAAGAGAATGGGCCATGGCACTGGGCGGAAGGAGCCAGGAAAGCAACCAGACCAGTATTGAAAGAAAGGCAGCCGAATACGGAAAGAAAAAGGAGGCCGAGAGAGAAGGGAAAGAGAAGGAGAAACAAAGGGCCCGTAAACAGAGGGCAGCATTTGAAAGGGTCTTCCAGGCTTTTGGTCACGAGCTGTTAAAGTCACCCAAACCCATCACACCGGAGGCGGCAGAGGCCCTTCTGGAAGAGTCCCTGAGCAAGGTGGGTGAATGCATTAAGATAACCTGGCAGCCTCATGGATGCGAGATATGCATGGAGCCCTGGGAGGAAAGGAGGCTGAGGCGAAAAAATGGGGAAATTTTCCCTGCTGTGTTTCAGGCGACGATCGATGATAATTTCATGCTTAACTCCTTTCAGAAGATCGAAGACCCGCAGGTCCTCCGACAAACCCGGAACGACATAATCTTAAAGAACATCCTGCTAAGTTTCAGGAAGTCGGCCGGAGAGGATTTACATGCCTTTGAAGATGCTATTGGCGAAGGGGGACGCATTATCCAGTCAATGAAAACGAATGGAGGCTGGAAGATAAGCTTCGAGCCCTGGGAGGAGATGCGAAAGCGAAATGTGGAGCGTAAAGGCCTGCCTCCCATTGTGACCAATGTGATTAACGCAGACAAACATTTTAGGCACGTCTCCTGTGAGAGGGTCTGAGCTTCATGAAAAACATGGAAGCGTTTCTGAATTCCCGGAAGGGAATAGAAAATCAATGACCAATGACGAGTGACCGATGACCAACAGAATAGGGGAAGAACTATGTATAGTGAAAATGTCTCAGAAGTAACGCCCATCATTATTGATAAGGATCAGCCCGGTTTTGTCCGTTCCGATTATGTCGAAGGGATCATGAGGCGGGCCATGACTTATATGAGGGCCGGCCTTCCCATCCACCTCAGTGGGTCGGCAGGCACAGGGAAAACAACAATAGCCATGTATCTGGCGGCCCAGATCGGCCGACCTGTCATGCTGGTACACGGCGATGATGAGTTCGGCACCTCTGACCTGATCGGAGGCCAGTACGGGTACAGCCGGAAGAAAATGGTGGACAATTTTATCCAGAGTGTCCTCAAATCTGAGGAAAAGGTGGCTCCCGAATGGATAGATAACCGGATAACCGTGGCCTGCAAATATGGATTTACCCTCATTTACGATGAATTCACCCGTTCCAGGCCTGAAGCAAACAATGTGCTGTTGGCCATACTGGAGGAAAAGATACTGGATCTGCCGGCCGGTCGCGGTGAAAACGGATACCTGCGTGTCTCACCGGACTTTCGCGCAATCTTTACAAGCAACCCTGAAGAATATGCGGGAGTGCATAAGGCCCAGGACGCCCTGAAAGACCGGATGATCACCATCAAGCTTGGCCACTATGACCGGGAAACCGAATCTTCCATTGTTGAGGCCAAATCAGGCATACCCAGAGATGAGGCTGTGAGGGTGGTGGATATTATTCGTGCCTTTCGGAAAAACAGCGAGAACAACAATCAACTCAGTATTCGCGCCTCCATCATAATAGGGAAGATATTGAACGAAACATCAATGAGGGTTGACTGTGATAACAGTGAGTTTGTAGAGGCATGCATGGACGTGATCGATTTTGATTCAAATGGGTTCAAAAGCCGACCCGAAGGCGAGATCCGGCGACTTATAATGGACACAATTAAGGGTTACTGTTGAGGGATACTATGTCACCAAATGAGCGTGAAGTGGGGAACTTCAAGCTTAGAGCATAGAGCAGAACTGAGTAGGAGAGATAATGGCCGGGGAAGGAAAATATCTTTACTGTATCATTGAGGGAAACGAAGGGCGCAATTTCGGGCCTATCGGTATCGGGGAGCGCGGAGATATCGTCTCGGCGGTGGGGTATAATGACCTGAGTGCTGTCATCAGTAATTCTCCCATGACAAAGTACGTCATCAATAGGGAGAATTTGACCGTCCACGAAAAGGTCATTGAGGAGGTCATGAAGGATTATACGGTGCTTCCGGTGCGGTTCTGCACTATAGCGGCCAGCGCTGAAGAGGTGCGCACTCTCATCCGAAGGCGATATTCGGAATTCAATGGTCTCCTGAAAGATATGGACAACAAGGTGGAGATGGGTCTGAAGGTGCTCTGGAAAGATATGAACCAGATCTTTCATGAGATACCGGAAGAAAACAGTGAAGTCAGAAAGCTCAAGAAGAAGGCTGCGGCCAAATCAGGGAAAAGTGATGTCGGCCAGAAGATCGCACTGGGCAAGGCGGTAAAGGCTGCACTGGAGGCAAAAAAGACCAGTGAAGGCAAGCAAATCTTGAATACGTTCAAACGGTCTGCTGTCGACGTACGAACAAATGATCTGTTCGGAGACAGTATGCTCTTAAACGCGGCCTTCCTCATAGACAGGTCACGTGAAAAAGAGTTCGATTTCCTGGTGGAAGACCTGGTGAAAAAATATGACGGCCGGGTGAACTTTAAATATGTTGGCCCGGCCCCACCCTTTAATTTCGTCAATATTGTGGTGAAGTGGTGAGAGGATTGAGGATTGAATATTGACGATTGAATATTGATGCCCATGTAAAAAGTCCTTTTCACATGGATTTAGGAATTAAGGTATTTAGGAATTACGAATTATTTAAGTAGGTTATGATTGCGACAACTTGAATAATGCTGTAAATTTTGACTTTTTACGATACCATCAATATTGACGATTGAATATTGGACCTTGAACTTAGGACTTGTAAACAGGAGGTTATGGTGATGACGGAAAAAAGGAAGAAGGGAAAAAAAGAGGAAGGCATCAACATTGATTTCGGTTTGGGAGGGCTGTTCAAGGGGCTTGGAAATTTTATCGATACAGTGAACAAGTTGGCCGAAAAAGGTGAAGAGCTATCCAGGACAGGTGAGATCAAGTTCAGTGGTCTTGAAAAGATCAAAGGACTTAAGGACCTGAAAGGGGTTTACGGAATAAATATCCGCACATTGGCCGATGGCAGGCCTTCGGTCCAGCCCTTTGGGAATATCAGAAAGACACCCAAAGGTCCGGTTGTGGAGGAGGTACGCGAACCCATAGTTGACGTGTTCGATGAAGCTGAGGAGATCCATATTGTTGCGGAGATGCCGGGAATCGCGGAGAAGGACATCAACCTTGAGCTCAAAGGGGACATCTTGAATATCAGTGCCGAGGGAGAAACCAGAAAATATCAAAAAGAGGTCCTCCTCTCCCGACAAGCCAAAAGCGAGGATATGACCTGGACATATAAGAACGGGATTTTGGAAATCAAAATAGTGGTCAGTGGTCGGAGATCAGAGGTCAGTAGTCAGTAGTCAGTGGTCAGTTGCAACGAACAACGAACAACGGACAGTGATCAGGGATCAGCAACCAGCAACGAGTAACCAGCAACCAGTAACCAGTAACCAGCAACGAGCAACTAAATGAAAGCCGCGAAAAAAGGTATAGAAAGCAAAATCATCGCCCTGAAGGTAGCCGAGGCCGCTTCCAAGGATGTGAGTCGGGGCATTGTCCGCTTTGACCCCGCCGATTTCAAAAAGATCGGCGTCGAAGTGGGAGATGTGGTGACCATTAAGGGAAAAAGGGAGACCGTAGCCAAGGTCTTGCCTGCATACATGGAAGACCGTGGCAAGGGTTTGATTAGATTGGACGGTATTACTCGCGATAACGCCAAGGTCGGCATTGATGAAAAAGCCAGTGTTACACAAACTGATTTCCAGCCGGCCCAAAACATCGTTGTTGCCCCCTTGACCGTGATGCGTTCCTACGATGCCCGCTATATAGGAAGCCTCTTAGAAGGGTTACCGCTAATAGAAGGAGATACGGTCAGGGCCAGACTTTTTGGGACACGAACTCAGGATTTCAGGGTCGTGTCTACCAGGCCCCAAGGGGTGGTGATGATCCATCCCAAGACCGTTATGAAGGTCCAGGAGAAAAAGGAGGTTGGCGAGGCCAGGGCCAGAATATCCTATGAAGATATCGGGGGTCTTGGCAAGGAGATCCGGCGGATCCGCGAGATGATTGAGCTCCCTCTAAAATATCCTCAGATCTTTGAAAGACTGGGCATCGATCCTCCCAAAGGGGTCCTTTTACACGGTCCCCCCGGGTGTGGCAAGACCCTCATCGCACGGGCCGTGGCCAATGAGACCGTTGCATACTTCGGGCATATCAGTGGCCCGGAAATCATGCACAAATACTATGGCGAAAGCGAGGCCCATCTCAGACGGATATTTGATGAGGCCACTGCCAATACTCCAAGCATTATCTTTTTGGACGAAATTGACGCTGTCGCCCCCAAGCGGGAGGAGATGGGGGGCGAAAAACAGTTGGAAAAGAGGGTGGTGGCCCAGCTTCTGGCACTGATGGACGGGCTCTCCTCCAGGGGTCAGGTCATCGTCATTGGCGCCACCAACATCCCCAATACCCTTGATGCGGCCCTGAGAAGACCGGGCCGTTTCGACCGTGAAATCGAAATCAGCATACCGGACAAAAACGGGCGGCTTCAGATCTTGGATATACACACAAGGGGAATGCCTTTGGCCGAGGATGTGGACCTTGTTCGCTTATCAGAGATCACCCACGGGTTTGTGGGAGCTGACCTGGAGGCCCTTTCCCGTGAAGCGGCTATGGTCACCCTGAGAAAGATCTTCCCTAACATTGACTTCCAGATGGAAGAAATCCCGTACGAGGATTTGATGAAACTTCATGTCACCATGGACGATTTCATGGAGGCTCTGAAGGAGGTGGAGCCTTCGGCCATCAGAGAGGTGTTCACTGAGATCCCGGATGTGAAGTGGAGCGATGTCGGTGGTCTTGCCGAAGTAAAGAGGGTGCTAAGGGAGACCATTGAGTGGCCCCTGAAATATGGCAAACTATTTGAACATGCCAAGACCAGCCCCTCCAAAGGAATATTGCTCTTCGGCCCTCCAGGAACAGGGAAGACTTTACTTGCTAAGGCAGTGGCATCGGAATCGGAGGTGAATTTCATTTCAGTCAAGGGTCCGGAAATCCTCTCCAAGTGGGTTGGGGAGAGCGAGAAGGGGATCAGGGAGGTATTCAAAAAAGCAAAGCAGGCATCCCCCTGTATCATATTCTTCGATGAAATAGATAGCATTGTTCCCAGACGAGGCTCAGAGGCTGCATCCCATGTGGTGGATCGTGTGATAAGCCAGTTTCTGACCGAACTGGATGGCATTGAGGAACTCAAAGGAATCGTTGTTTTAGCGGCTACAAACCGGCTTGACATCATCGACCAGGCCTTGCTGCGGGCAGGCAGATTCGATTTTCATCTGGAGCTTCCCATTCCTGATGAAGAGACGAGACTTGAGATATTCAAGGTCCATACAAGAGAGAAACCCATGGCCGCTGACGTTGATCTCAAGTCCTTAGCCGGTTCTACAGATGGGCTTGTAGGATCGGACATAGAATCCATTTGCAGGAAGGCCTCTATGACGGCCATAAGGGAGTTTATCGAAAAAGGCGGTGAAGACTACTCTGATTTTGCGATTTCGGATAAACATTTTAAGGAGGCATTATCAGTGGTCAGTGATCAGTATCCTTTTAACCGGGGTCAACGAAAAACAAAAAAAGAAGTAACCTCTGCGAACTCTGCGTCTCTGCGGTGAAAAGATACGAAACTTTGGAGGAAAAAATGACAACAGACGGAAAATGCATTTACGGCTTTATCAGTACAGATGAGCCTGAGAACCTGGGAGCCATAGGCATTGACCAGGGAGAAGTTCACATCATTTCCTATCAAGATATCGCTGCCGTGGTCAGCGATTCGCCATTTATGCCATTTGATTCCCTTCCCAAAGAAACACTCCTCCGCAACCTGGCCATCTATCAAGCCGTCATCGAAAGGGTGATGAAAGATCATCACATTATACCGGTGAAATTCGGAACCACGGTTCAAGGAGAAGAAGAACTAAAGCGAATCTTGGAGAAAGGTTATGGACAGATCAATTCGAACCTCAAGGAAATGGAGGACAAAATAGAGCTCGATGTAGCCGCCCTGTGGAGCGATCTGGAGACGGTTTTAAAGGAAATAGGAGAAGAAGGGGAGATTAAAAGACTTAAGGAAGAAGCAGCATCAAGATCCTCTGACCAGGTTTTTGAAGTCAAGATAAATGTGGGCAAATTGGTCAAGGCATCACTGGACAAGAAGAGAGAAGAATGTGCTTCCCATATCTTGGATGTCCTGAAAAGGGAAACGCATGACCATCGCTACCACAGTGTTATGGATGATTCTATGATTTTGAATGCAGCTTTTCTGATCAATAAGGATAAACAGGATGTATTTGAAGGAAAGGTGGGTGAATTGGATAGACACTACCAGGACAAAATAAATTTTCGAATCGTAGGCCCACTTCCCCCTTATAGCTTCAGTACATTCGAGATCACAAAGGTGGAGTTTGCGGAGCTAAACGAGGCCAGGGAGATGCTGGGGTTAGGGAAAGAGACCACGGCCATGGAAATCAGGGAGACTTACCGGGATCTGACCAGAAAGTTTCATCCCGATAAACTTCCGGGTAATCAGGAAGCTCAAGATAGGTTTGAGAAGATCCACAAGGCCTACCATATGCTCAGCGATTATTGCAATGAGGAGCGGTGTTCCTTTAAGGAAGTAGTTGTCAGAGAGTGGCTAAGTGTCAGACCGGCGGAACAGTCAGGAACGGTGTAGGATTTTGTTAAGTGTTCACCGCAGAGGCGCGGAGGACGCAGAGATCTCTGTTTTTCTCTTTGCCGTTGAGAGGACGGCAAAGAGAAACGGATCTGACACCTCACAACCTTTAGTTTATAGAATCACAATGCAAATTAATGAGCTGAGTAGCAAAATAATCGGTGCAGCTATAGAGGTACACAAAGCGCTTGGCCCTGGATTGCTTGAATCAACTTATGAGGAGTGCCTATGTCATGAATTAAATCTACGAGGTTTATCGTTTGAAAGGCAGAAACCATTATCTGTCACATATAAGGAAAAGAAACTGGATTGTGGTTATAGGTTGGATGTAGTTGTCGAAAACGCAATCATACTTGAATTGAAATCATGTGAGAAAATTGAGCCGATCCATAAGGCGCAGCTTCTGACATATCTGAAATAAAACAATTCTGCGTTCTTTGCGTCTCTGCGGTGAGCAATTACAAGAATAATGAGAAAACTGATTTATGTGCCGGTTATACATGTGGAGTCTGATATGGGAAGCATTGGTTCCGCCATCGATAAAAGAAGCGCAGAG
>JAKLQB010000005.1 GCA_022013615.1 Desulfobacterales bacterium
GCCAAGGCAGAGGCAAAGACGAAGGAAAAAGAAGAACTACAGGCCCTGAGATACAAAAGGGCCTTGGAGAGGGAAAAGCATGAAGCTGAGATGGCGGCTGCTGAAGGGGAAGAGATTCCCAAGACGGCAGCTGAAAAGCAGCTTAACCTGGTGGGAAAACTGACTCGGAATCTGGGCCGTATACATAAACGTATATGATAACGGATTAGACGAGGCAAAAAGAAGGAGTTATAAAATGACAGGGCAAGAAGCAAAAGTGAAGACTCGTAAGGGAAAAAAGATTGTCAGGACGGCAGCTGAAAAGCAGCTTAATCTGGTAGACAGGTTGATGGATAAGGTTAACCGCATACACAAGCGTGTATAATTGAAAATGCAAACCTAAAGAGAATAGAGGAGGAACCTCAGAATGGCTACAGAAGAAGTCAAAAAAGTTGTTGTGAAGAAGGAGAAGACGCCTCCCAAACCGGAGGAACTGGCGATTGATGTTGCAAGCCAGCAGATGATTGTGAGGTCCAGGGAGATGGAGGTTGAGACCATCTTTGACCGTGCCCAGACCATGAAGGCGTGCAATATCGGGGCCCAAGGGACGTGCTGTAAAAATTGCGCACAAGGGCCGTGCAGGTTGCCATTGCCCAAAGGCGGCATTGAGGGAAAGGATACGAGACAGGGTCTTTGCGGTGCCACACCAGAAACCATTGCTGCCAGGAACTTTGCCAGGATGGTGGCCGCAGGGGCCGCCGCCCATTCAGACCATGGTAGAGGTGTTGCAGAAACGTTTTTGGCAGCCGCCAGGAAAGAGACAAAAGATTATCACATAAAGGACACGAAGAAGCTACTTGAGATAGCCCCCGATTTTGGAGTGGATATCACCGTGGAAGGAAAAGACGGTGAGATCCTTGACCGGGACATAGACGAAATTGCAGTGGAAGTTGGTGAGAAAGCACTTGCCCAGTGGGGCCAGCAGTCAGGAGAGGTCTGTACGGTAAAGAGGGCACCGGCAGCCCGTTATGAGCTTTGGAAAAAGCTGGGTGTTGTGCCAAGAGGCATTGATCGGGAAATCGTAGAGATCATGCACCGGACCCATATGGGAGTTGACCAGGATTATGAAAATATCACTGAGCAATGTACCCGTGCAGCCATTGCGGACGGCTGGGGGGGGTCTATGATCGCCACGGATCTGCAGGATGTTCTTTTCGGTTGTCCCTATCCCCTGAAAAGCTCGGCCAATCTCGGAGTAATGAAGGAAGACCATGTGAACATTGTTATCCATGGGCATGAACCGCTTTTGAGCGAGATGATAGTTGAAGCAGCCGAGTTGCCTGAGATGTTGGAGTTGGCCAAAAAACATGGTGCAAAGGGTATTCAGTTGAGCGGCATCTGCTGCACCGCCAACGAGATTCTCATGCGGCATGGAGTGCCGCTTTGCGGCGACTTTTTGCAACAGGAATTGGCTATTGTGACAGGTGCAGTGGACGCCATGGTGGTGGATGTCCAGTGCATTATGGAGGCCATTGCAAACGTGGCCCAGTGTTTCCATACCAAGATTATTACAACCAATCCAAGGGCAAAGATCGCCTCTGGTGACTGTATCCATATTGAATTCGACGAACATACAGCCTTTGAAGACGCAAAGACTATTGTCAGGACCGCGATCGAGAATTTCCCGAAAAGGGAAAAGGAGGTCATGATCCCGGATGTCAAACAGGATTTGATTGCTGGTTTCAGTTATGAGGCGATCGAGTATCACCTTGGCGGGACCTTTCGGGGAACATATTATACCCTTAATGATAATATCATCAACGGCCGCATACGGGGTGTAGCCGGCGTGGTTGGGTGAAACAACGCCCGAACCTCTCTGGATGAGGGGCATATCACAATTTGTAAAGAATTGATCAAGCATGATGTTATCGTTCTTACTACCGGGTGTACGGCCATTGCCTGCGGAAAGGCAGGACTTTTGACACCTGAGGCGGCAAAGGTCTATTGTGGCCCAGGCCTTGCCGAGGTCTGCGAGACCGTGGGGATCCCTCCCGTGCTCCATATGGGATCGTGCGTGGACAACAGCCGGATCCTCCTGGCCGCTACCGAAGTAGTCAAGGCAGGGGGCTTAGGTAATGATATCAGTGACCTCCCTGCGGCCGGTTCAGCTCCTGAGTGGATGAGTGAAAAGGCCATCAGTATCGGACACTATTTTGTGACCGCCGGGGTGTATACGGTTTTCGGCGGGAGCCTTCCAATTACAGGAGCGCCCATTTTTCAGAATCACCTGTTCAACGAACTGGAAGGGATATACGGTGGCATGTGGGATATGGAAGAAGATCATATCAAACATGCGCACAAGATGATCGCGCATATTGACAAGAAGCGTAAGGCATTGGGTATTGACAAGGCCCGTGAGAGGGTGCTTATGAGTATGGCCGATCGCCGAGAACTGGAAGCAGCATAAAATTAAAAATAATACCTCTTAAGAAGGGAGGAAGTAAATTATGTCAAAGATGGTAGCATTTGCAGTAGTACAGGGCGCCTATAATATCGTGTCCAAGGCA
>JAKLQB010000512.1 GCA_022013615.1 Desulfobacterales bacterium
CATTTCAGGAGGAAGAAAGGTAACCGTTCACAGGTTCAGGGTTCAACGTTCAGGGTTAGGGACAGGGACAAAATTGAAGACCCGAAGTCCTCGTAAAAAATGCTGGTTTTGCCACATAATTGCCAAATACCATGTTCCAGACCCGCCTGCCTCGCCTGTCATGTACGGAACGGGCATATCCCAAGAGGTCGGCAATGGCGGGCAGGCTTGTGGGGATGTGGAAACGGTCGGTTTTCCCGTACAAAACGTTTACAAAATGACGTATGGTGATGAGAATGCAACCTTTGAATCCCGCTGTAAGCGGGAAACCTTTGAACCCGTGAACGGTTACGTATTTTCAAGGCGACTAAATCCGAAATCCGAAACAAGACACTAAATAGTGTCCATCCAGAAATGAGATAGTTTTCGCAAGGTCAAGGAAGATGAGGATTATAACCACAGGAATGCATTGAGGTATTTCGAGGATTATAATCCGAATCTGACGCAGAGATTGCGGAAAATAGCCATTTATGGATAGGCACTAACTAACCACAAGGATATTCTCAGTTCACAAATCCCCATTAGAAAAGTACCAGTACAACATATGGTATCATCTTAATGCTCAACTACTATATGTAATAAATTATGTAAATATATTTAAATTATATAAAAAACCTTGACAAAGACTATAATATATGTATAATTATACTTGATTGCATCTGAACAGTGGTATTAACCATAATCCTAAGGTGGATCAGGTATTAACAATATAAAGAAAATCAGAGAGAAACTCCTCATGAGCAAAGCTGAACTTGCCAGGAAAGCAGGAGTTTCACCCTTAACAATTGAAAGGGTAGAGAAAGGCAAGAGCTGCAGGGTGGAGACCAAGAGAAAGCTTATCCTTGCTCTCGGGTATGGTCTTTCTGACAAAAACAAGATGTTTCCTGAAGAGCAAATATCTTGATGAGGAGCTTGGTAAAAAAGCTTCTTGGGTGTGCGTGAATCTCAAGACCGGGCAATTTCCTAACCAAAATAGAGAGGCTTGCACCGAAAAGAAAACGGCATCGCGGGAAGCCTTTATTTGGATGAACGAGGTAGATGATTAACGATCAGCCTAACTTTTTTTCAGAGAATTTACCTGTAAACACCAGTAACCTTTTACTAACCTTAACCCCTGCCCCTGAGTTCACCTCCTTTCTCAGGGGCTTTTTTTGCACTTTTGAAGCATCAATACTTTGCAGCCGTTATTAAGAACTGAACCTTTACCATTCTTGAAAGGAGAAACCATGCTCGGAAAATCCAAAAGCGAGACACCAAAGGCTGAAGAATTCAAGACCGAAGAAACCCCCATAACGTCGACAAACAGGCCAGTCTCCGCGTCGGCAAAGACATTAATTGGAGAGCATATTTCAATCAATGGCGACATCCGAGGCGAAGGAGACCTGGTCATTGAAGGCTCAGTGAAGGGCAGTGTTATGCTGGAGAAGTACCATCTCACCGTGGGCCCGAAGGGCCAGGTGGATGCCGAAATCAACGCCGGCAACGTGACGGTCAGCGGCCGACTGACTGGAAACATCACGGCCCTGGATAAAGTCGCTATTACCAAGGATGCTGACTTCAACGGCGTTATCAAAGCCAAACGCATCTCAGTAGAAGACGGGGCTTATCTCAAGGCGACCATTGAACTTGAGCGAGAACCTCAGATCAAAGCGGTGCCAATAGGTAAATCGATGAAAGAGAAGGCATCCGAATTTCAAAAAGAACCATTCCATCTGCCCAGCGAAGCAGACAAGGGGAAGTGACCTTTAGTCCGCTCTTCTGACCGAGACATCTAAGTTCGGGGCCTTGAATCCAGTAAGGGCTACCATACTACGTTCATTCACATACGGGAAAATTCTTCTGAGCTCATTAAGGGCTCGCTCAAGACCTGCTTCAAGCCATTGACCAGATCATCGGTAAAGCCCCTAAAACAGATTTTTATTGACTTTTCTCTTTTAAAGACGTTTCATACTAATAAGGTTTTTCCTTCAATCCTTTAACCTCAATTTGAGGTTACACTGTGGAGTATCCTCTTAAAATGTACATACCTTGCTCCTGACAGAACCTCGGACAGCCTCCTCGACTCTTCTGTTGGGAGCCTGAATACCTTCATTTCTTAAAATCATTGATTATCTCAACTGCCCCAACACTTTTTGGGTCTTTCTGCCTTTGTATTTCGGGTTTCGATTAACCCAGAATCCAAAGGTGAAAGGTGAAGATGAATGAGCAACTTGCCAATAGTCTTGCTACTTAGGCCCGAAAAGCGGTAATGCTCTAAACCGCTCACCAGTGGGCTAACTTTCAGGGATGGAAAACAACGAACTTTATGAGTTAACATTTTTTAGAAAGGAGAAAATCATGAAAAAAGAAATCATGAACTACGAAACCCTTCTGAAGGTTACTCATGGCGTAGTGATGTCCAAGGATCCTGAAGAGGTAGTCTTACTAATTGTGGAAAGTGTGAAGAACGCCATGGAGGCTAAGGGATGTGCCTTATTCCTTTTCAACCGCAAAACCAATGAACTGGAGGTCGCTGCGTCGATGGGATTAAGTGAGGAGTACCTGAATAAGGGGCCTCTAAGTGCCATGCGCTCAATCGCCCACTCTTTAAAAGATGGACCGGTTGCCATTGACGACGTCACGGATGATCCTCGAATTCAATACCCAGAGGAGGCAAAAAAGGAGGGGATTTCTTCAATCCTGTCTGTACCTATTGCTTTAAGGGCAAATCCCACTGGAGTCCTGAGAGTTTACTCCGCCGATCCCTGGGAAGCCACCCTGGAAGATGTGAATTTTGTCCAGGCTGTTGCCCAGATTGCTGGAATGGCCTTAGAAATGGCCCGTCTTTACAAGGGGCTAAAGGACAGCATCGGGATATTAAAGGCGAAGCGGGATCCGAAGACGTTGAAATCCAAGAGATAGCTCATCTCAATATTTGGAATTCAGAGGGAATATCCATCTCGAATATATCATTGATCATGGAGCATCGGGATTTAGTGCAGATAAATCTTGTTGCACTTATTTCCCCGGCACGGTCGGGTTAGGATGGAAAGGTGGGAAGCCGAGTTTCGGAGTGGGATATCATAAAGTTTACTGCATGTGTGATGTTGCTTTCTTTTTCCTGGTTTAATTGATTGACTCTAAAGCACTCGGCTTAGGAAGGGAATGGATTTGTTCTCGAATTAAGTCCTCATATGGAATGAATTTACTTTTCCTGGTAACGCGTTTCTTTATGTTAAAGGCAATTGGAGGGTATCCTAATGGCCAGAAATCAAACCCACGATGAACTGAAACAAAGGGTCAAGGTGTTAGAGAAAGAAGCCGGTAACCGCAAGCGGGCGGAGGAGGCACTGCAAGAGAGCGAGGATCGGTACCGTAGCATCTTGGAGACTGCCCCACATTCCATCACTATAACCCGTGTGAAGGATGGTCGCTATCTGCAAGTTAATGAAGCTTTCTGCCAAATGAGAGGTTACTCACGGGAAGAGGTCCTGGGCAGGGCCCCGTTTGAGCTGAATCTATATGTTAACCCGGAGGATAGAGAGCGTATTATCAAAATCCTAAAAGAGAAAGGGGAGGTAAACGGGTTTGAAGTCCAATACCAAAAAAGAGACGGCACCGCCATAGACACCCTCTTTTCCGCAAGACCATTAGAGTATGAAAATGAGGACTGCTTGATCGCAGTTGTTACAGATGTTACCGAGCTCAAGGGAGAGCAGGAAGCTCTGAAAAAAAGACTGGCCTATGAAAAAATGCTTACTGATATTTCTACCCGAGCGATATTGATTGAAGATATTAGCAGGTGTCTGGATGAATGCCTGGAAATTATGGGAAAGACCTTGCACGTATGCCGCATCTATATTTTCGAATACCACCATGGACCTGGAACTGCGGATAATACCTTTGAATGGGTATCTGATGGAATTGCGCCACAAAAAGAAAACCTTCAGGGGCTTTCTATGAAAAAGTATCCCTGGTGGATGGAGATGTTGAATAACAATAAAATCATTAACTATCAAGATATCGAAGATATCCCGGGAGGGCCGGAAAAGGAACTACTGCGGTCCCAGAGCATTAAGTCAATTTTGGTAGTTCCCCTGTTTGTTAATAATGCTTTCTACGGTTTCATGGGCTTTGATGAATGCCTTTATCATCGCAAATGGCTGAATGAGGATGTCGATATTCTGAAGACCACTGCGCAGATAATAAGCAATGCATTTGAGTCAAAACATGCGGAGGAGACGCTTCGGGCATCGGAGGGGAAATACCGGGCACTATTCGAAACGGCTCAAGACGCCATTTTTCTTAGCGATGAGAGGGGCAGATTCTTGGATGTCAATCATGCGGCGTGTGAATCACTCGGGTACCTAAAAGAAGAATTATTAGAACTGCACAATAAGGACATTGACGCCGATCCCAGTGGATACGAAGCGTTCATGAAGGTTCGGGATGGGCTGGTGGACCATATGAGGTTTGATGTTGATCAACGCAGGAAAGATGGGACGCTCCTGCCCGTGGAGATCACGGGATGTTTCTTTACCAGTGGCGGACAACGAATCTCTCTGGCCATTGCTCGTGACATCACCGAGCGCAAGCGGTCAGAGGACGCGATGAGGGAAAGCGAAAAGAAATATCGCGACCTGGTAGAAAACATAAGCGATGTCATTTACACTATAGATACGGATGGAGTGATGACCTATATCAGCCCTGCTATAGAGTCAATTTTTGGTTATAGTCCTTCAGAAATCATTGGCAAGCCTTTAATCGAGTTTGTCTACAAGGATGATTTGACACGTATGAGAAAGCGTTTTGAGGAGACCCTTTCTGGACATATCAAACCAAGCGAATATCGGTTTTTGAGCAAGTCTGGAGAAATCCATTGGATACTTGCTTCCAGCAAGCCGGTTTTTGTAGAAAATCACGTTATTGGAATACAAGGAGTGCTGACGGACAACACCGAACGTAAGAGAGCCGAAATTGCTTTGCAGGAAAAAGAGCAGAAGTTGGAGCGGCAGACTCAACGTCTCGAAGAAGTAAACACAGCATTGAAAGTTCTTCTCGAACACCGGGAGGAAGAAAAGAAAAAATCAGAGGAGAATATACTGTCTAATGTGCAAAAATTAATCTTTCCCTACATAGAGAAATTGGAGAATTCCCGGCTGGACGATAAAAACAAGACGTATGTTGATATCATCAGATCAAACCTTAAGGAGCTTATTTCTCCTTTCGCGAATACATTATCCTCAAAATACGCGATCCTTACCTCAACAGAAATTCAGGTTGCGGATCTTATTAAGCACGGAAGAACAAGTAAGGAGATTGCTTCTTTGCTGAATGTGTCTATTAAGGCTGTTTCCTTTCATAGAGGCAATATTAGGAAAAAACTGGGCTTAGTGAATAAGAAAATAAACCTTAGATCCAACTTACAATCCCTTGCCACGTAGAAGTGCCCTTCTCAATTACCAGTATTTCGCTGGTACTTGCCAGATACTCTTTTGGTATTAGGTTTCGCTGAGTTTTCCGATAAAATATACAGGAGAATTACTCCCGCGGGGGTTCATGCAAAGCTTAGCCACAAAATTGCGATAAATTCATTTGACTGGTGTATGACGCGACTGAGTGCCGTAAGAGCCTTAATTCCAAATCCGCTGGTAGCGGTGCCTATTTCACTGATTCCGGCCAGCGGGAAGGATGTCTTGCGTTTTGATTGAGATTGTTCAAAAAGCCCTCTGGACGACTACAAAATGAGTAAGGAGGTTTAGGGGCTCCAGAGACGTACCTCTCAGGGAGCTCTATCCTTGGCGCAATGGGCACACGAGACCTTTTCCGCTTTTATCTGACTGTATCTTAAGATGGGGAACAAATGAAGAGCGATCTAACTACAGATTTACGAAAGGCCAAAGAAACAGTGTTTCTTATAGATGATGATGACATGATTGCCGATGTGAGTGAGCTGATACTCAAGAATTCCGGTTACGATGTCGTCATTGCTAAGAGTGGAAAAGAGGCCATAGAAGTCTATAAAGAAAACCATAGCAGGATTGATATGGTCATCCTGGATATGATCCTGCCTGACATGGGTGGTGGGGATGCTTATGACAGATTGAAAGAAATCAACCCAGAGATAAAGGTCCTGCTGGCGAGCGGATATGACATAGACTACCAGGGCAGAGACATAATGGAACGTGGCTGTGATGGTTTTATCCAGAAACCATTCAATATGAACGAACTGTTAGAAAAAATAAGGGGAATTCTGACCTCGAAATAGGATTTGTTTTCACTATTCTAAACAGGCCATTCGAAATGGCTGTTTTCAGCCGGGGTGGCCAGAATCAGTATTTGGTTGGCATCAAATAAAGCACTATTGGGGATAGGAGAATAGAACTGTGAGTCGAAATGATTTTGAACAAGGCATTCTTAAGGCTGTTGCAGACGAGGGAATGAACCTGTCCTTATTGGATGGAACAAAATGGAACATCAAGCCCCAAGACACATCAACTGTGCTCACTTGGGTTCCGGGAGCAACGTTAAGGATAGCAATTTTGATTGAGGAATCGCTTTATCCTTATATGTTGTATCACACTGGAACGGGTAGTTCCGTGAGAGCGAGGAAAGAGCAATAGGTTTGCTCGAGGGATCATATTGTCAATCAACTCATGTCGGATCACCAAACCCGGCCCTCATTATTGCTTGTCTTGATTAGAGAATGAAAGACTTATGAGGTGATAATACAGGAGTAACCCAGGTATGCACAAACCATTCAAGGCAGGGTGATGCAAGGCAATATTGAAACCAGGGCGGCAAAGGAGGCTAATTCCCATTCAGGATTAGGCGATAATGGGGGCAGGCGTTCGGGCGTTGATCGGAGAAACTTCTGTTATACTGTATACATTCCAGAGAGGAGGGTCGCGGATCGTAGGAGTGTCCTCGACCGCAGATGCGACCAAGATTGGATGAATTGGAGAGGTCGCAGAAATGGGATAGATCGAAAAGTTTATTTGCACACCGTTAGATTAGCTTGAAGTCCCTGACCTAAGGTAGGACCAACAATGTGTCTGCCCTATCATAAAATCAAAATGATCGCGGATGCCCTTGTCTAGGCAGGTATTCAGCGCCTCGGCAAAATGTCGCTCGGTCATCTTAAAGAAAAGAATAAAGAGAAAATAGAAAAAAGGGGACAGGCAAATAAAATAGAAAAAAGGGGACAGGCAAATAATACTTATCAAGAAAGATGGTAGGCGTGAGCCCTTTAACCGGGATAAAATTACAGAAGGGATAAAGAAGGCATGTCAGAAGAGGCCAGTCAGCATAACAATAATCGAGGAATTTGTTGACTCCTTTGAACTATACTTCCAGGAACTCGGGAAAAAAGAGGTTGACAGTAAAGAAGTTGGAGAGAGGGTCATAAATAGGCTCAAAAAATGGGATGAAGTAGCTTATGTCCGGTTTGCATCGGTTTACAGACAATTCAAGGATATAAATGATTTTATTGTAGAACTTGAAGGCATTCTCAAGTCCAGAAGTGAACAGCAAAGGAAAGCAGACTACTTATCATGAAAAACATATTATCTATGAATTTTCGTTTAAATAGACCAAAAGTTTATCCTGGAAAAGGAGATAAATAAAAAAATGAATGGCAGGATCTTATCTCAATCTATTGGGGAAGTAAGCTTTAAGGGGATAACCCAGCCTGTTCAGGTATATAAAATTAGCCAATTTATATCATCGATAGAAAATTTATCCGGGAGAAATTCTTTCACAAGGCCCTCGGCTGCGATGGCAAGCAAATCACTAAATCCAGTTCCAGAATACTCACATGCGGCCTGTACCTCATGATCCATACCAGTGCATGCTATCCAGAAATTTTCCAAGTAAAAGCGCGACCCCATTCATT
Source organism: Desulfobacterales bacterium (assembly GCA_022013615.1). The sequence continues at coordinate 7,913 of JAKLQB010000512.1, forward strand.
ATATTCATAGCACTCATCGCATCTCTTACTCATCTGGGTCCCATTTCAAGAAGAAGACCCTATTCTTTCCTTGCTCTTTGGCCGAGTACATTGCCTTATCGGCCCTTTTCATGAAGGTCGAGAGTTCTTCCTCAGGCCAGTACTCAGCAACTCCAATGCTTACGGTCTTATGTCCCTTCTCGCCCAATCCAGGAGAAAACACTTGAGACTCGAATCTTTTTCTAATCCTTTCTCCAGCATTAGTGGCATTTTCTCCCTCGGTTTCGGGCAATATCACAGTAAATTCCTCTCCACCATATCGATAGGCAGAATCCGTTTTCCTAAGACACCCTCGGATGACTCCCCCCAGTCGGGCCAATACCTTGTCGCCTTCCGGGTGACCGTAGGTATCGTTATAATGTTTAAAATTATCAATATCCATCAATATCAAAGACAACGGGCGATTATAACGAGCAGCTCGTTCAATCTCTGACTTCAATTGGTTATGGTAATATCTGGAATTATAGAGTCCCGTAAGGGCGTCCGTTATGCTCAGTTCAAAATACCTTTTCTCGCTCTCCAGGAGGGCCTTCTCAGACTGCTTGCGCCGTATAATTCCTGCCACCACATCAGCCACTGCAAGGAGGAACTCCTCCTCTCTTTCGTTTCGAAGATGCCCTTCTTTTATATAAAGGACAATTACGCCCAACACCTTGCCCATAAATATTATGGGGACACAGTAATGGCCATGAGGAGGCATGTCCCGATATCTTGTATCATGACGTTTATCCATACAGTCCGCGAACTCCACAGTTCCCGATACTGCCGCTCTCCCGCAAAGGCATTTGCCAAAGGGAATGCGGGCACACATTTTTTGTATTTGGTCAGATAGCCCTCGCTGTGCTTTCATCACAAGCACATCCGGATCTTCTTCGACCAAGAAAATGCCCCCTTTCAATTCCAGTTCAAACCATGGAAGGAAAATCACGTTTTCAATGACCAGGCCCAACATCTCTTCCAAGGAAATGTCCTCCAGCGAAATGCTTAGCAGTTTATTTAGTACATGACCTTCGGCCATTGAAAATAATAGTTGACTTTAGTTAGGATATAGTGTATATGGTTGCGTATGCTGAACGAAGCCATATGCAACCACAAGATCAAGATTGTTGCCGATAAGGGCGACGACCGCACAAAAAGCATCATAGCCTGGCTAAGTAGAATAGAAAAATCAGGATGTACAATAACAGAGTTCTTCGAGAAATACAACGTTCCGTTTAGCTGTTCACAATACTATCTCTATAAAAGAAGATTGAAGGAGTTCGGGGAATCAGGCCTATGTGACAAAAGGAGTGAGGGAGGCAACAGGAAGCTCACCGGTGAAGGTGAGGCCTTCGTTGCGGGTTGTGTTGAGAGTAATTCAGACATAAGTTTACAATGGATACAGGAAGCGCTTAGCAAGAGATTTGGCATTACGTTGAGTCGGTCCGGTGTAACGAGGCTCCTTCAAAGACTGAATCCTGATAGGCAGAAACGCACAAGAGGGAGGTGTCGAGAGCATGAGCATAAGGTGGAGCCTAAGCATAATTCGTGTGGAGGTTTTGAGTTGATAATAGCACTGGCGTATCATCTTGGATGGCCGCAGATGACAGCAGATGCCATAAAAAAAAGTATTAAATCGCTTAAAAGAACAAAGGCTTTTAGGTACGCCGAAGGTTTTTTTGACAAAGAAGGACGTGATAAGTTTGGAAGATTTACAGCACAATACAATCAGCGTGAAGATGTCAGAAACAGCCGATTTGAATCTATTACGGAAAAACGGCGTCAGAAGAATTGGAAATCGATGAATGTGATTCGCGATGATATAAGGACTATCGAGCGCAAAAGCTTAGCGATTCTGTCTCTTCCAGTAATAACGATGAACGGAGGCATCCGAACAGTAGATTCAGCACTGGGTCAAGAGGTAAAGCACTTTGCTGGATTTAATTACAAGCAGAGCTCTTTGACAAAATACCTGAATGAATTAAAGTATCTTGGCGTGTCGGAGAATCTGCTCCAAAATGTAGTGACATTTTGGGCCAAATGCTGGGGGCCTGAGATGAAGGAGCTCAGCCACCGAACATTTCTGTGTTACTACATCGATGGTAATACAAAAGCTGTTTGGAGTTCAATGCGTGTGAAACAGAATAAAGTTACGATGATTGGACGGGTAATGGGATGTTTGGAACACGTCTTTATCCATGATAGTTTTGGTCATCCGGTCTATTTTGAAACATATTCAGGCCATGGCCCATGCGGGGAGCATATTCTCGAGATGTTCGAGAAAATCGAGGGGACAATTCAAGAGGTGCCGGGTTCCAGGACGTCCGTTACCCGTGTGCTGATCATGGATGGAGCCAGTAACAGTGTAAAGACTCTCCGTGCCTTTGCATGTCAAGACAAATATCATTACATTACCCCTTTAGACGACAATCAGTGGAAAGAGCGAAGAATTAACAGTATAGGGCGACCTAAGCGCTACCGGTATGGCAAAGCAACTTTACGAGAGGTTGTTATAGAACTCGAAGACTCCCAGGAAAAAGGATATCTGATAAGAACACGTGCAATAAAGATAGATTGGGATAATGGCAAGATGACAGTGTTGATCACGAGTCTTCCTGTGGAAACAGCAGGTCTCAGTGAGGTTGTGCGGTCGTACTTCGATCGGTGGCCAGCACAAGAGTTGCAATTCAAATCAATGAAATCCACAGTTTCCCTGCATAGAGTTGCGGGATATGGGAAACAGAAGGTCGAAGACGAGAAGGTTGCCCAACGACAAGGCCATGCAGCGAAGATGATCAACAGATTAACGGACACTCTCAAGAAACCATTGGAAGAGATAGGAGCTCATGAGGAGTCAATAGCGAAGCTTATCCCAAAGGAACGTCGCCTTCGGAATCAAAGCGAAATTATCCATGGCAAGCGGAAGCTACCTGAAAGGCTAAGAGAGCAGCTTGAATCGTATGGGAAACAAATTCAAAGTCATGAGAAGGAAATCAAAAAGATTGAAAAGGAGCACCTTGATCATTTTCGACTCCTTAGAAAGCACAGACGTGAATGGCTTCGCTTGCAGGGAAAAGAAACAGTCTACAAAGTCGATGTTGAGCTTGATCAGATAGTGACATTCCATCGAGTGAGTCTGGCAAATCTGTATGCGTACTTCATCAAGAATTTTCTAGGAGGGCAGCCAATGAGCATGACGGATCTTCTGCATAAAATCATTCACCTTCCCGCAACAATCAAGGAAACTGATGCTGTCCGCGAGATAATTCTGGATTACAACAAAAAAGACAAGTTGTTGATGGATAAACTCTCAGAGGCAATTGAAAAGATAAATGCCTTGCATGTCATTGGACCCCAAGGCAAAAGAATGGAGTTTTCTTTCGAAAAGCAGCTATCTTAATTTAAGTCAAATTAATTTACAAATGGCCGAAGGTCATGATTTGGGCCTGGAAACTTCGCCGGATTTCTTCTTTCCCTATCCTTTGCTTTGCGTAAAAGAGTCCTATAATTGCACTGAAAATCATGAAAGACAGGCTCCAGGGCAGCATCTCCAAGGAAAAGGATCGTAAGGGTTCTGAAAAAACGATGTCAAGGAGCGA
>JAKLQB010000513.1 GCA_022013615.1 Desulfobacterales bacterium
AACACCCTTGGTGGACGCAATGATCCGCACATTGACCTTGATGGTTTTGGGGCCGCCCAGCCGCTCAAACTCGCCGTCCTGGATGACCCTGAGCAGCTTGGTCTGCAGCTCCAGCGGCATCTCGCCGATTTCGTCGAGAAACAAGGTGCCGTTGTCGGCAAGTTCGAAGCGCCCTATCTGCCGGGCATCGGAGCCGGTGAACGCCCCCTTTTCCCGGCCGAAGATGCGGGTGTTGTCAATGCAGACCCTAACCAGATACATCAGGTGCTCATGAATCTCTGCACCAATGCGGGCCATGCCATGGGTGAGGATGGCGGCGTGCTGACGGTTGAGCTTGGAAATGTGGAACTGGATGAGTTCTCGGCCTCACCATATCTCGATATGGAACCAGGTTCCTATTTGAGACTGGCCATCAGTGATACGGGGCACGGCATCACACCTGAGATAATAGAGCAGGTCTTTGATCCCTATTTTACCACCAAGGGTGTTGGCGAAGGAACCGGTCTGGGACTGTCCGTTGCCCATGGCATTGTCAAGAGCCACGGGGGCGCCATCAGGGTTTATAGTGAACCCGGGGAAGGCGCCACCTTTAATGTGTATCTGCCCATCATTCAGGAGGCCGAAAAGCAGGAAGAGGCGTCTGAAAAACCCATGCCTACCGGAAGTGAGCGTGTTCTTTTCATTGACGATGAGAAGACCATCACTGACATTGCCAGGCAGATGTTGGAGCGGTTGGGATATGGGGTGGTTGCCATGAACAGCAGCATGGAGGCCCTTGAACTATTTCGGGCAGAACCCGGCGGATTTGATCTGGTGATCACGGATATGGCCATGCCCCATATGCCCGGCGACAAATTAGCGCAGGAACTCATTAAGATCCGCCCTGATATTCCGGTTATTCTCTGTACAGGGCACAGCAAACATGTCTCGGAAGAAAGGGCAAAAGAGATGGGGATCAGGGCGTATATCATAAAGCCTATCTTAAGGAGAGCCCTGGCAGAGATTGTTCGGGAGGTTCTTGGGGCCATCCCTTACAGGCCCTAAACCTCAAATCCCATTTGGGCAAACTCCTTGATAATGCAATCTTCCCAGCCTTTGTTGGCCTTCGGGTTGGCTGGGCTGGGATGCGTGATTCGGCCCACGATTACGTCAAGATCGCTCAAGGCTGCTTTTGCCCGGTCCGCGGCGAATGCGCCGATGCCCACCACATGGCGAGGCTGTAAATAGTGAACCGTCTCTCGTAAAGCCTGATCGCATGGGCTAAGAAGGGGTTTTCGTTCAGATATGGGAATCTGATTCGGCGTTCGATTCCGTCCGGTTTCCTCCAGAAACATGAGGGGACAGTAATTGGCCACAAAAAAACGGTTGAAAAAGAGTCCAGGCGTACCAAAGGTGTTTTGGGCCCACCCCCATCAGGTCCCTTTTTCTGACGATTACTTCTATTGCGACCCGGATTACCCCTTTGAAGCTTATGAACAGGG
>JAKLQB010000050.1 GCA_022013615.1 Desulfobacterales bacterium
TACATCCATGAGGCCCTGAACAAGGCACAGAAGGAAAGAGATACTCATCAGGGAAAATATAGCGGTATCCTTTCTAAGGGAAGGACAAAAAAAGGTGCTTTTTCCCGCAGGCCGGTTTTGTGGATCTCATTAGCGATTATTGTTATTTGTGTTGCTTTTGCATATTATTCATGGTTGGATTCAAGACGCCCACAATCCCCTGCAGCATCTGAACAAAAATATAAAATGCCGGCAGAAACCTCGGCCAAAAAACCTGCTTTAGATGCTAAAAAACATTATGACAGGGGCAGGGTTTTTTATGAGAAAGGCCACCTGCGGGATGCCAAGCGGTTATATGGGGAAGCACTTAAGATAGACCCGGGTTATGTGGACGCATTGAATAACCTTGCGGTTATATATATGCATGAGAAAAACTTTTCTGCAGCCCAGAGAAACCTTGAAAAGGCTATTCGGCTAAAACCGGCGGATGTTGATCCTTATTATAACCTGGCATGTGTTTTCGCAATCAAAGGCGAGGTATCCAAAAGCCTTTCGCATCTTAAAAAGGCAGTTTCCATGGACCGGTCAGTTAGACAATGGGCTCAAAAAGATGCTGATCTGAATAATGTTAGGGGAGCCCCTGAATTTAAGGATATAATTAGATAACATACAGATGAAGGAATATATGGACTGGAATAATTTGAAACAGAAGACTGGGAAATTACTTTGTTGCCTCCTATGTGTGGGCATATGGGGGTTTTCAGGTAGCCCTGCTGTAATGGGAGCCCGTGTTACAGGGGAGGAAGGTGTAACTACTACCAGTTCAGAAACAGAACAGAAGACGCAGAGACCTCTTAAGGCCAGACCTCGTGAAATATCCGCCACTCAGAAACCTCCTGTTCGGATTAAGGAAAAGACTGTTGATAAAGAAGTTGTCCCGGAGGTTAAGAAGGCCGCAAAAAAGTCAACTCCTGACAAGCCTTATGTAACTATTGATTTTGACGATGTGGATATTGCTATATTTATCAAGTTTATAAGCGAACTGACGGGCAAGAATTTTGTTATTGATAAGGCAGTTAAGGGAAAAGTGACAATTATATCTCCCACCAAGATTTCGGTGAAAGAAGCTTACAGGGTTTTTGAGTCTGTATTGGAGGTCCACGGTTATACCACGGTTCCTGCCGGAAGCGTCACAAAGATTGTATCGGCAGTTGAAGCACGATCCAAGGACATTGAAACGAGGCTTCGCGTGGAAGCCATCAGTCCTGAAGACAAGGTGGTGACGCAACTAATACCTCTTAAGTATGCGGATCCCGACGAGTTGAAGAAGCTTTTTGCACCCCTGATATCCAAGAGCAGTGTTATTGTCTCTTACCCTCCAACGGGAATGTTGGTTATCACCGACGTGCTTTCCAACATCAAACGCCTGCTTCGTATTGTTGGCGCGATCGATGTGGAGGGCATTGGTGAAGAGATATCCATTGTTCCCCTTGAACATGCAATGGCCACTGTAATGGCGAAATCATTGGACACTCTATTTCAAAAGAAGGGAGTCAGGGCCAAGAAAGGTGCGACTCTTGAGCCTACTATCAAAATTGTTCCCGATGAAAGAACCAATACCCTGATAGTACTGGCATCTGAATATGATACCATGAAGATCAAACAACTGGTAAAATTGCTGGATAAGGAGACACCCCCCGGCGAAGGGGATGTTCACGTTTATTATCTTGAGAATGCCAACGCCGAAGAGCTTGTAAAGGTTTTGATGGCCATCCCGTCAAAACAGGAAAAGGGAGAAAAAACGGGAAAGGCACCGGTTGTATCCAAAGAAGTCCAGATCGTGGCTGACAAGGCTACTAATTCACTTATAATTACAGCAAATAAGGATGACTACCTTGTCCTGGAAGGCGTAATAAAGAAATTAGATATTGTACGGAAAATGGTATACATCGAAGCCCTTCTCATGGAAGTTGATGCCCGGAAGGCATTCGACCTGGGTATGCAATGGTTTATTGGAGATGAAAAGATCGCTACGCGTGACGGCAAGAATATTGCGGCCTTTGCTGGCTCAACACCATCGCAGAATCTTTTTCCGTCAATTAACCCCGTTACCTCGACTGGCATACTTCCCCCCGGGTTATCCCTGGGGGTTTTGGGAGAGGCCATAAATATTGCAGGGATTAATTTCCCGAACATTGGAGCGGTCATAAAGGCCTTTCAGGGTGATTCTGACGTGCATATCCTCCAAACTCCCCAGCTTATGACACTCGATAACGAAGAAGCGGAGATCCAGATTGGAAAAAATATCCCATATCTGACCAGGCAGGAGACATCAGACGCAAACTTAAATTACAGTAATTACGAATACAAAGACGTGGGTGTCACCCTCAATATAGTGCCACAAATTAACCAGGAGAGATTTGTCCGTTTGAAAATTTCCCAAACGGTGGCCCAGGTGGTTGAAGCTGAATCCATAGTTGGCCTTCCCACCACACTGAAAAGGGTTGCCAAGACCACTGTGACCGTCAAAGATGGTCATACCGTGGTCATTGGCGGCTTGATCGATCAGGCACTAAATGAAAGTACTTCAAGTGTGCCTTGTCTTGGAGATATCCCCGGTCTCGGATGGCTTTTCAGGACCGTTTCGAGGGCCGAAGATAGAACCAATCTTTTCATTTTTATAACGCCCCATATCATTGAAAACCCGGCCGAAGCAAAAGAGGTTTATGAGGAAAAGAGAGATTTCATCGAAAAAATTCAAGGGGGCGGTATAAAGATGTATGACCGGCCGGGCAGTAAGAGTTCCAATGAAAAAAAACAATAATCTTTTTAGAGTTAAGGCATGGGCCATAGACTGATTGGTGAAATATTGAGAGATATCTGCGGTCTTTCAAATGAGTCTCTTGAAGAAGCCCTGAGAATACAGGAAGAAAAAGGAGACCGGATCGGTGAGATATTGGTGCGGCAGAAGGCCATATCAGACTCCGACCTTTTAAGGGCCCTCAGCATTCAATTCAACCTCCCTTTTTCATCAACCCTGCCTATCGAAGACTTGAACACCGAATTCACCGCAAAGGTTCCCATCCAGTTTCTAAAAAAATACAAGATGGTTCCGGTGGTTGTCCCCAATGGTGCATTCATAGCCACTAACGACCCTCTCCTCTTTCAACCCTTAGATGACCTGCGGCTTCTCCTGGGTCTGGACGGGATCAAGGTTGTTCTTACACCTTACTCCGCTATCCTTTCAACAATCAATTTTGCCTATGACATGAGCAGCTATTCTGCTGAACAGGTCATTCAGGACATGCATGAGGAAGACACTGACCTGATCATTTCTGAGATAGAGGAGACCGGCGATCTCCTCGAGGATATGAGTGATGCTCCCATTATAAAGTTAGTCAACCTGATGCTGTCTCAGGCAGTAAAAGCCCGCGCCAGTGACATCCACATAGAGCCATCTCAAAGCAGGATAAAGATTCGCTACCGCGTGGACGGCGTTCTTTATGACAGGCTATCCCCGCCCAAGCACATTCAATCAACGTTGACTTCTCGAATAAAGATCATGGCCAAGATGAATATAGCCGAAAAAAGGCTTCCACAGGACGGCCGGATCGAGATCAGGATTGCGGATAAAAATATAGATATCCGTGTATCGACCATTCCAACGTCCTTTGGCGAACGCGTGGTAATGAGGTTACTTGACAAGACTAATGTCCTGCTCAAGGTTTCAGCCCTCGGAATGCCAGAGAATCGCTTGAAGGAGTTTGATGCCCTTATTAGATCTGCCCACGGGATCATGCTGGTCACGGGGCCAACAGGTAGCGGAAAGACCACCACCCTTTATGCTGCCCTTTCTACAATTAATCGATCTGATATCAATATCATTACCATAGAGGATCCCGTCGAATACCAGATCGAAGGAATCGGCCAGATTCAAGTAAATCCCAAAATAGAGCTCACCTTTGCTAAAGGATTACGTTCCATCGTGCGTCAGGACCCTGATGTTATCCTTGTGGGAGAGATAAGGGATCTTGAGACAGCCGAGATTGCCATACAATCTGCCTTGACCGGGCATCTTGTATTCTCGACCCTGCATACAAATGATGCATCCAGCGCAGTGACGCGGCTTATTGACATGGGCATTGAATCTTTTCTGGTCACCTCCTCGGTCCTTGCCATACTGGCCCAAAGGTTGGTGCGCACAGTCTGTGCTGATTGCAGGGAGGAATACACTCCTGACAAAGAGTCTCTTCAGAGTATAGGAATAGACCCGGATATGGCTGAAGGCAGGAGGTTTTATCGTGGCAAGGGATGCCCATCATGCCTGAATACGGGGTATTTGGGAAGAACAGGTATATTTGAGTTGATGATGCTGGATGATAGGATCAAGAATCTTATATTGAAGACATCTGATGCCAATGCCATCAAACACAGGGCCGTTGAACAGGGGATGATCACCCTTCGTCAAGACGGAGCACAGAAGGTTCTAAATGGGATCACGACGATCGAAGAAATTTTTCGAGTAACTCAGCAGTAGGGTTTTTTCTATGATCTTGCAAAAAGCTTGTCAAACTGTTCTTCAAAATTGAACCTTTTATTGTTTTTCGAATTCCCATTCCATATCCGGCTTCTTTTCATCTTTATTCGATTGATTAAATTCACTAATTTTGCATGAATGATATAAAGACATACGATTAGTGTGAAAAGAGCAATAGCGTAAGCAATTATCACGAAAACTAAAATAGCAATTACAGGGATGCCATCGCCTACACCTATCTTTCCTAATAAATCTGATATCAGTTGTACCAGCCCAAACGTCATATCTTCCAAAGTCTCTATCCTTTCCTCTAATTCATATTCTTTGCAATTGAAGTCTCTGCCTCGTGAGGAGGTTCGAGGTTAATTAGACATGCAATATAGATGCCGTTCCACGGCACAAAATCCGGATGCATAGCTATATTGCACAGAGGACCTTTCTTCTTTTGTGTAAGTGAATTTGTGAAGACTAAGTTTGGGTGGGTCAAAACAGGCTATGTGGTGCATTCTGTTATAAATTTATTCTTGTCCAAGTGAGAACCCATAACCTTAAAACACCTCGAATCCAACCAATATGAGGAACAAGGCAACTATTGCGCAACCGGCGCCAACCAGCAACCCGGTATGGTAGCTCTTTTGAAACGCTTTTGCCGTGAGATCCTCAGGTTGATACGAAAGAAACAGGGGGCTTTTACCGGCTTTGCCTATCCTCAAATTTGATCCACCACTATCCATTGACGCCGTCCCCAAAATAAAGACGCGGTCCCCAGGCTGAACCCAAAACTCGAAATATTTCCGGTGAGCTGACTGCGCCTCTTTTGAACCAATGGGGAGTTCAATGAGATCATCGGGGACATCCAGAGGAGTATTTACGTCCAGTTTGCGAAAAAAGGGTTTTTTCTCGCCTTTTGGATACTGCTGCCGGTCCATTTCTTTCATCTTTTTCATGCGGTCGCCAATGCCGGTACGTTGACCGCTTTCGGATTTCAGGATTCGTTTATGGGGGTATGAAATGACCTGCCCGCCTTGTAACGCAATCGGTATGCTGCCGGTTTCATCTTTCAGGATAAAGGGACAGCTTTGAGTCCCCGATACCAGTTGATGTTCATACATCCCTGCCTGCTTTTTCCTCATTCGGCGTTCGGAGGCCTCGTATCGGTACCAGATCGAGGGTGTTTGGGTATAAGGGGTCGAAAGCGGTTCCCGGCTTTCAACAACCCCCTCGACAAGGCATAACCCCGGTTGGATATCCCTTATGCGCACCTGCGTAAGTCCCTTCGCCAGTTTTTGGTTACGCATTTCCTGTTTTGCAAGACGTAATAAATAAACGGCAACGGCTGCGAGCCCACAGCCGAAAAGAAGTGCGGGCGTGTTCATGTCATTCTCCTTTTTATAGCTTTCTGTAGTTAATGGTTTCGCTAATATTTTTCAGATCACAATAGAAAAATCACCTAATCTCCTGGTACCCTTCGCGTTCTTCATGGCGGAAAATTGAAATCAAGAAAATCAGATAACGTTTCATCCTCTATACCCTTCATGCTCTTCATAGTAAAGGCCAGAATCAGGATTTCATCTTGATAGAGTTTTAACCACCTGTACTCCCGGTAAAATAGGGGGGTTGTCCGGGTGTATTCCGCTCCTGCTTATTCCTCCGGTAGCCTCTGTAGCACAGGATTCCCACCCCGAAAAAGATAATGCCGGCCAAAAAGGCGAAAAGCGCCCCCAAGCTGAAACCAGCCTTGAGGACCGCGATCTTGGGGTCCTGGGGATTGTAGTACACCGTAACCTTTTTACCGGAAGGGTATTTGTCTACAACCTTTTTCGCCTTACTCCTTTTTCCGCCTGATTCCCCTCCGAATCCGATCCGGTTGCAGGTATAATGTTTTCCCTCGACCTGATACTGATACTGGATCTTGGGGGTATAGACGATACTGGTGCGATTGTTCGAGCCTCTATGAGAGCGTTTACCGATATAGGAAGAGGTGACAGTTCCCTGCGTATCGGGCCAAGCCCGGCTCTCATAGGCGCGTTTCATTTCATACCCACCCCATGCCAGCAGGAAAATGCCCCCAACGAACATGGCCAGGGTAAGGATGGCCAGCCCTTTGTCGGATTTGGTCTTGGCCCCGGATAAAGCCGGTGGCTTTCCCGTTGAATCGATTACAGACTCGTAGGCCGGTCCGGGTGCGGGTTCCTGGGGCGTAAACGAGGGTGTATCCATTTCTCGGCCCTCCTTCTTCTTTCTCAAATAACCTCGGAATACTTTAAACAGGAAAAAGAGGATGATGAGCACCAGCATGATCGAGATAAAGGGCGGGCCCGAAGCGGTGCCCGGCTCCAGGACCGATACATGGGGCGTTTTGGGATTGTAGTAGACCTTGACCCGTTTGCCTTTGTTGTAGCGCTTAACCAGGCTGTCGGCCTTTCCCTTCTCAAGAAAGGTCTGTCCTGAAAAGGAGACCCGCTCACCGGTGTGTTCGTAGCCCTCCACCGCGTAGCGGTAGGTGACGGCGGCTTTGTATTTCGGTTCCACATCATCGGATTTCCCGAGGTCCGTTTTTAACTCGGAGGTGAGGATCACCCCTTCTGTTGAGGGCCAGTTCTGACTGGCCTTTCCGCTCTTGTACCGGTTCCATCCGTCAAGCGCGGCCATGGCTGCAAAGAGTACGATAACGGCAAGAATGATGAGGGAGCAGCCTTTCCCGACCTTGACTGCGGATTTTCCTGTAGCCTGTTTTTGCATGAGCGAGAACTCCTTCACCACCCTTCTACTCCCCGGGTTTGCAGACTTCCAGAATACAAAGCTTCCGTATATCTTCCTTTTGGATGCGATCGCACAGGGAGCAGTCCTTATGTTTAAGCGCCAGCCTGTAAAAGCACCAGCCGTGTACCCCATTTGCCTTGGGCCAATATTCGAGGATATTTTCGCACAGGTCCGCGTCGCCGATCCGTTCCACCTCCATCTGATAACACCAGGGAGCGGGATCCGCTTGTTGGTTGGTACACTTCTCGTATATGGTGTCGCTTTCAGCGAAGGCCTGGATGGAAGCGAGCGAAAAACCAACCAGTAGAAACCATAAGATCCATCGATATCGCATGTCACAATCCTCCTTGAGTATGTCCAATGATGATCTGAGTGCAATCTATTTTTTGATTTCCCATTTCGTATCTGTCGGCGGTAACTCTTCCCTGTCTGTTGTCATTTTTCCTGTTGGTTTCAGGTTGCTCTTGACTTTTGTACCCTCCCATCTGGGATATTGATTGCAGTCCTTGGCTTCGGGTGGATGTGCCACGGGCGCCTCATTGCAGACAATCTGATGTCCCCACCCGCAGGGCGGTGTTTTTCTGGGAAAGGGTTCTCCGTTCTCCTGTGCAGCCCCTTTCCATTGCCACTTCAGCCATTTCAATGGGACGGCCACGACGCCGGCGTCACTTTCAGGGTATGGCGGCATAAGCATTAAGTAGGTCAGGAACTGCATATGCGCATAGGCCGACGCCATAGCCGATAGTGGAAAGCCCGGCGTGTCCTTCATAACAAACGATGAGGGGCTAATATCGCAATGAAAGCTATTGTAAGGAAAGGAGGTATCCAGCATTTGTTCGTGCACATCATTCAACCACTCATAGTGGGGGTATGAATACCTTTGCAGTCCCCATGCATCGCATTCCACCAACTGAATGTAAAAGAGGCAGAAGCGCTTATTTTCAAATGGCTCCGGCATGGTGACCCTGCTTTCCAATTCTATAGAGGGAGAACCCGGAATCATTTCACAGCCGTCACCCCACCCAAATCCAACATGGTTTGCCACGGTGATATCAACATCGGCCTTTGGTTTATAGACCTTGAAGGTCGTATCAGCGGTGAGTGTCTTTTCTTTTACCCTTGCCGTACACGTAATTTTTTGCTCTTGCCCCTCAAAAGAACCGTCTACCCAGGCAAACTCCAGGGTCTGATTGTGGCAATCCCCTTCCGTAAAAGGAGTTTTTTGGCTGCTTGCTTCATTTCCCTGCCAGTCATTTATGAGGAGATCTGGCATCCCGGGTATCTGCCACTTCGCCGAAGATACAGAATCCGCTCCCTCAGGATACACCTCGTACTTTAAGAAGACTTTTTGTCCGACACAAATCTCCTCCGAACTCTCGCCTGTAATATCCTTCCACCCGTCTTCCTTTTTCACTAAGATTCGCAACTCCGGCGAAACTTCTTTGAAATTCCAGGAGATGGTGTAGGTGGCATTGCCTCCCGTGGCCACGCTTTCAGGGCGAAAGGGCTTCTCTTTTCCCACACCTGTCTGGGAAAGCTTGATGCTGAAATTCCTGGGCGGACCATCGAGTTTGGCTCGCCAGGTCTGTTTGCCCTCCATGGGGCCGTCTTCCGGGATCGGGAATCGAAGCCCGATCACGCTCATAAACACTTTCGTTTCCGCCTTTTCATAGCGGCACTCCCCGTTCTCCATCTTCCGTTTCTTGCCGGGAATGGTGTGTCTGCCCGAAACGCCGCCAGCCACGAATTCGTAATAACTGGGGGGAATGCTCATCTGGGACTGCAGTTGCGCCAGAAACTGCTGCGCGCCCACGCCTGACACCCCTGATTTGATTAGACTCTTCGCAATGCCGAATCGGCGCAAAAAAAGGTTTATGGAATCATATTCTTCGGGGGGAGAATAAGAAAAGCCCCTTGAGCCGCTGTAACTTTCTATAAGTGGCGGACAGTGCGGAGGCTGAGGTTCCTTTTGGGTCAGGGTCTCCTCAAAATGGCAACTGCCCGTAAAGGTTCTGCCCCTGTATTTCAAGGTGAGGGGCGTCAGTTTGGGTTTGTGGTCGAGGCCGCTACCGGATCGATCGAGATTCAGGGTGCTTTTCGCGTTCATGCTGAAATAACCCTTACGGATATTGGAACCTTCATCGATCTCCCAATGAATATCGACGGAGAGATTGACCGGTAGGGTTTTTTCGGGCTCATCGGCATGGGCCGTGGCGGCGATGCTTATGATTGCCACAAGGATAAAACACAATACACTGAAGAAAAGGGTTCCAGTTTCCGGCAGACGGTTATTGTTCATAGTGCGACCTCATCACGTGTCCTTGTAAAGTATTTTGCCGATTTAAATGTGCTCACCGCTCCCGGTCCGGCATATGATATGCAAATGTTCACCGGACGATCTCAAGGGAGCGAATCGAATGGATTGTCCCATCTTTTTACTGCCCTATGAGAGCCATGGAGACTTTCGATGTTTGTCCTTGTCCCTGTGCTTTGATCACCAGTTGCCCTCCAGCTTTCTTTAGCTGAAGGACTCCCATGTTTCCCTGGACCATGGCCATGCCTGTTTCCCAACCTTTTGCCGACATGGCTTGTTTGTAAAAGTCGACGAGTTCCTGCGGGGTCGCGGTGGCTTGCAGTTCAGCGGTGGTGTTGGCCCCGTATGTCTTGGTTTTTATCACCCGGGCGCCTTTGTAGAGCGGCACCTCACCGTTCATGAAGACTGGCGTTGCAGGACCCGCACCGGAGGCTGCGGCTACACCTTTGTTTGTTTTCGGGGTTGGGGCGGCTGAACCTTGGTTCGTTTTCGGGGTCGAGGCCGGTTTGGCATTGGGGGACTGATCCAGTTTTACCTTAAATGACCCCTTATGGACCCACACAGTAGCCCATCCCACATCTTTTTTCCCGGAAACGGCAAACGATTCCACCTGATCCTTTTTCAATTTGAATTTTAATTCATCAATCTTTTTTGTCTTTTTGCGATCACTGTACAGGAAGATTGTACCGGACGCATCACCGGAGACGCCTGTAACGGTAACGGTCAGGTCTTTGCCGGGTGTGAGCGGCTTTCCCGTCCCGGATGGATGGGTGACGGTAAATTCGGTCACAGCTTTGGGTGTGTATTTTGGTTGTGGAGCCGTTTTGACCTTTGGCTGTTTAGGGGCAGCTTTCTTGGGATACGGCGGTTGAACCAGGCTGATCTTGGCCCGGCCATCGCCTTTCGAGATAGACACTGCCACGGTATTGACCCCTTTATCAGCAGGGTAATCCCATGTGCGTGTCTTGCCGGTTTCTACAGTGAAGGGAATTGCTTCTGAACTGCCCCCTGCCTCGTATCTCAGACAAAAGTTTCCTGAAGTCTTGTCACCGAAAGGATTGTCCCCGGTAATACGCACCGTAAAAGACCTTTTTGGATCAACGTCTGCATCGAGTTGCCCACCGCTACTATAGCTATCAGTTCGATCTGCCCCTGTCTGGCGCAGCTCGGCATAAACCAATCCTTTTTCCACCTTGATCCTTACCTCATCCACTAAAAACGGCCCTGCCGTTTGGTTAAACCTGTCATTAAAATCCCAGCTTTTGTGATAACCTTTTCTTTCAAGCTTCCAAGGCTTTGCTTCGTAACCTTCCATTGGCTTCCCGTTTTTGTACTTCAATATGGTATATACGGATTCGTCTTTTGCCTCGTTTTTGATTAACAGAGAAGCACCCCGGTCAGTATCGATGGGGACTCGCAGTTCACCGCCGGCGGCAATTTTGACATAACAGGGGACTTGGGCGGTTTCTACGGTGGTCAGGCCGGATAGTGCTGCTTCATTTTTAATTTCCGCTTCACGTTTTCGTTTTTCAGCCGCTCCGGGTTCTTCCACCTGCTTGAAATCGGCCGGCGGCGCAAACAGGTCCATCTGTAAATCAACATTTCTAATCGTTTTAAGTTCAGCAACGGACTCCTGTTTTCCGTGATACATAACTATTTTTACGGGAAAATTCAGCTCACTTGAAAACCATCTTGAAAAGATCTTTGTATCCTGTGCAGTCACCACTTGCTTTTCACAGTTGATTCCATTTATCTTCTCAGTGCCTTCAACCTTGCTTTTGTATTTGGAAACCATATATTCGGAGGCCATGAATGGGTCTTTGGAAAGGATTCTAAAATCATCTGATGGTATTTCGAAGAAAACCTTTTCCTCGATGTTTAGAACGCGGTGTACCTTTTTTTCTCTGTCCGCGATTATTACCATTGGTTTGCCGTCTTCCAGAACTTCCAACCGGTAGTATTGATTCAAAAGATAAAATTTTCCGGTTTCAGTTTTTCCGTTCTTTTCCATTACAATGTCTGCGGAGAATGAAGCTGCCATAGCTGATGATGCTGTACAAAGGACGAGAATAAGTAAATAAATAGATGTAAGCTTAGGGATGTTTTTCATTAGAGACCACAGCCGAAAATCAACATCGTGTTTGGCCGGGGTAATAGGCCTGTATGTTTTCATTTTTCTTTTTTCCAATTTGCTACCCTCCTTTTGCACCTGATTGCTGGGCACAACACATTTTTAAAACCGTATCATTTTGTAATCATGCCTTTTATATTTTTTCACGGATATGGATGTTTTAAAACGAACGGACTTTTCTATTGTCTGGCCCGATACAATTTCAATATCGCGAATTTCTTTTTTCTCCTTGGTTTTGTGATCAAGTATCTTCAGGAACTAAATACCGGGCACCAGTTTGAATTCCGACGGCTTTTCCGTTAACCAGGTATTGTTCATGTATCATCTTATTCTCCAAAGGAACCTGTACGCTCCGTTGTTTCTCCAGTTTTGACTTCCACATCCTCAAACGTCATAACTTGCTTATTGTTCTTGATGTTGATGACCTTGATTGTGTACATGCCTTCTGCCAGCATTTCCGTACGTTGCCCGTTTTGAGTCCAATTTTTACGAACTTGTTTACCGGCGCTGTCGTAGATTTTAAACGGCGTACTGAAGGGTTGCCCGTTGAGAGTCGCGGCAATGGTCAACTTGCCGAAGCTAAAGGCTGCTTCCACGGTCTGAGATTGTCCTGTCTCCACCGTCACGTTCTCGAAACTTTTCGTCGAACCATCTACATTGGTTGTCACCTTGATCGTATAGGTCCCGGAAGGCAACCGAACCAGACGTGTCCCGTATGTCTGTCCTTGAGTCCAGGACTTATACATTTCTTTCCCGGAAGAATCATAAACTTTAAAGGGCATGGCATAAGGTTCGCCGTTCAGAGTGGAGGCTACGGTTACCTCGCCGCTAAAAAACTCAGCCGTCTTTTCCACGGTACTGCCCGGTAGAATTTCCAGAGAGTCAAAAACAACGGTGGGGTCCCCGACTATGCTGTCTGTTTTCACTTCAACCCGGTATACACCCGGCAAGAATTGATGCTTGAGTTGCCCTGTTATGGAGTGGGCATTTTGGTTGCGAAAATGTTTGTTTTCTCCCTGACGATAATAGGAAATATGGCCGTTAAATGGTATGCCGTTTCGAAGTGTGGTGATCACAAGCGTTCCATCTGAAAAATCTGCGTTTCGCTCCATTGTTTCACCGGCCACGATAACGATGTCTGTCAGTTTGACTGTCGGTGTTTTGCCGCCGATGACACTCAGGTCTTTCAGCTCCGCCGTATAGTTTCCAGGCTCCAGCCGCCTTTCGGCGATGCCCGTTTCATCCGAAGGGCTGCCCGGTGCCCAGCTTTTTCCGGTTTCCAGGTTGGTGAGGGTTATAGCCGTAAAAAAGGGTTTCCCGTTTTTGCTCACCATTATGCGCAGGGTTCCGTATGTCGGAGCCGGTTTTTTCACAACCTCACTGGCAGCAGCTGAAAACTCTCCGGCATTGCCTGCTGTAAAGTATCTACCCCCACCTTCCTTGGCCATGCACTCCAGTTCCTGTTTTTCCTCCTCGGTAACGTCAAAACCAATGACGTGCATGATAAATCTAATCCCAGAGGCTTTAAGGTCTTTCACCAGGCCGCAGGGATCAGGGTCACAGGTCTCTTTGCCATCGGACACCAGAATGATGGTGGTTTCGTCTTCCAGATGTTTAATGCGCTCGGCGGTCAGGCGCACGGACCGGCTGATGGGGGTCTTGCCCTTGGGGCTCAGGCCTTGAATGGTCTTGATGAGTTTGTCTTTGTCTATAGCGCCCAAGGGAACCAGTTCTTCCACGTCGTTGCAGTCCCCCTTCCGGCGATGACCATAGGCTACCAAACCCACGGTGGAAGGCAAGTCCAAGATCGCCATTGCCAAGGAGGTCCTGACCGATCTTATTAAAGAACTCCCGAAGGATTCCACCGTGGGTTTGGTAGCCTATGGTCATCGCCGGAAGGGGGACTGCAACGACGTGGAAGAACTGGTTCCCTTGGGCGCTATAGACAAAGACAAACTCATCAA
>JAKLQB010000514.1 GCA_022013615.1 Desulfobacterales bacterium
AAGAATGTGAGAACAAAACCCGCCTTAATACAAGACCGCCCCAAAAATGGCATTTTTGCCGTTTGCAGGGCGGTTTTTATTGCAATCAGATCAGCACATCAACATGGCTTTGGAGTGGCTTTGGTGGCGTTGGGGTCGCCCATTAAAGGGCGTGTCAATTAAAAAAACACCTCTCCTTTAAAAAAACATACCTGTTTTTCTTTTACACTTTCGTTGTTGCCGGCTTCGGTATTGCGCTGTTGATTATTTTGTTGTGCGCCCGTTATTTCTATCTATGGTTCGCGTGGTCATTGACCCGTCCGCCTCCGGCGGATCACCCATCAGGTTCAAGGCAATTGTGTCTTTAACTCAAAACACCGCCCCTTCCGCCTTGGCGGACCAGAAAATCGTCGGTACAAGGCGGATCTTCTGCATGCCGGTTCCAATTGCTTGTTTGCAGATCATGTGGTTATTAACCAACCCCTTTTTGGCTATCGGCATAGGCGAATCAAAATAAAAAACAGCTGTGGGTGCAGCATGTTTCAATCAGACCAGGTGGATTATTACCAATCCGCCGGAGGAGGATTCAATGCTGCACCCAAACGGATTATCCGAATAGTTTTTCAGAATCAAAGGATAGGTTACGCTGCATATTGGATTTTGAAACGATTCTTTACGTAATTTTGGGGGACAAATGGGGGACGGTCATAGGAAAATAAGTAACTTGACATGATGAAGGTGATGTGGTAGGAAATACACATGCCCAGATTAGCCCGATTGGACGCACCCGGTGTGCTGTCCCGCGTTCCGCGGGATTATTATCCGCGGTATTGAACGCCGAAATATTTTCGAAGACAATAAGGATCGTGATAATCTATGGAAGCGCCTTGGGGAATTATTGCCTGCCACCAAGACCTCGTGCTATGTTTACCCCGTTTAATGCGAAGCCTATTTAACTGGGGCCTGGGCCATGTTATCCAACCATGCACACTTCCTTTTGCGTACGGGAACAACGGGGCTGTCAATAGTCATGAAGAGATTGCTGACCGGATATGTGGTTAGTTTTAATCGTCGGCACTTGCGTCCCTGTCAGAGTTCCCTAACAGGGCAGGCATGGTCCCCTTTTTCAAAATCGATTCAAGTCGATTGTTTGCCAGGAAGAGGTCTATCTACGGGAGCTTGTCCGGTATATCCATCTCAATCCGTTACGTGCAGGTATTGTTTCTGATCTCAACCGTCTGAAGACCTATAAATACGGCGGGCACGCTGTGTTGATGGGGAAGAGAGCCTGCGAATGGATGGATACGAAATATGTTCTTTCATATTTCGGTAAGACAGTAAGCAAGGCGAGGGGTCAGTATAATTCATATGTAAAGGAAGTAGTGGAATTAGGTCGCCGGCCCGAGTTGGTCGGTGGCGGTTTGATTCGGAGTTTAGGGGGCTGGGAAGCGATCAAGAAGATGAGGATAGATGGCCAGGAAAGAGTGAAGGGTGATAAGAGGATACTGGGGGATAGTGGGTTTGTATGTGATGTGTTGAAGGAAGCGGATGAAAAGTTTGAACGCTATTATGAGATGAAAAGTAAAGGATATGATCTTGATACAATAGAGCAGAAGGTTTGCGAGGTTTTTTGGCATAGAACCGGATGAAATATATTCAAAGAGCCATCAAAAAACAAGGGCGGAAGCAAGGGGGTTATATTGTTACTGGGCGGTTGTGGAACTGGGATACTCATTGGCAGATTTGGCAAGACTTCTTGGCATGACCGGTCAAGGGGTCGGGTATGCTGTGAGAAGGGGTGAGCGAATCGCTAAAGAAACCAATTATAGATTCATAGATTGAGTTAATTACTTATTGATGGATGTCCCCCCAGCTCCCCTTGGCGTTGTCGAGGACACTGCGCGTCCTCGACAATCGCCGCGTATTGCCATTCACCGGCCGTGAGCCGCTCCGCGCCTCACAACCAGCGAATCCAGCCGACGGCGCGTGCAGGCAAGCAAGCTTGCCCGCTCCCTTGCGGCTGATCCGCGGCGATTCGCCAGAATAAAAAAACCATTAAGCAACATAACGTTGCGTTTTGCTATTTAGCTGTGTAAAATGTATATAGCTGGTCCCAAGACAATTTTATGGAGGTAACAAAATGGCAACAGCAGTTCGCATTTCCCAGCAATTGGTAAGTGAAGCGAGAAAATTCAGTAAAGTTGATCACCGTTCTTTAACCGGCCAAATTGAGCATTGGGCCAGAATCGGCAAGTGCGCGGAAGAGAATCCAGACCTAACCTATGATTTTATAAAAGAAATTTTTATAGGAATCGAGGAGTTAAACCAGGGCGAGAAAACCGAATATAAACTTGGCTGAAATCCAATGAAAATTTACCAATCACGATCTTTCGAAAACAAAGTTAAGAAGTTTAACAAAAAAGAAAAAACAACATTAGACAACGAAATCAAAAAGATCGTCCAAGCCCCCTCCTCCACGGGGACTGAGAAGAAGGGCGACTTAAGGGGCATATTCGTTCATAAATTTAAAATTCAAAAACAATTGTATCTGCTATCATATCGAACAGTTAGTGATGGACTTGAGTTAATTATGATTGGGCCGCACGAGAATTACTATCGAGACCTAAAGATTTATTTGAATTTTAAATTTATGAAC
>JAKLQB010000515.1 GCA_022013615.1 Desulfobacterales bacterium
ACATGCCTTCGGTTTATCACTGCGAATTCTGGGTCCATGTTCATTTTTTTCCGGGGTTTTTCCTGTTTGATACCATCCGTTTCTTTCTAAGGCAATACATCAATAAGACTGCCTTTATATCAGGAGCGAACAAAACTCACAAAAACACAGATGTCGTCGTTTGTAAATAACGTCATCGGTTTCGTTCTGAGACCGTGCTGCGTGAGGTGCTTTGAAAACGCCCCTGACCGAAGGCAACGATCCCTCATACAGCAATACACCTTGAAACGGGCAATGAGCCTGACATTGCCGCGCGTTTTCAAAGTCACCTCCACGCAGATTGTTAGCACTTCGCCAAATTTACAGGCAATCTTAGCGTTATTACCGTTTCAATTTAGCACCTCATGTCTCGTCCCAGAACAGCATCATGTGTCACATGTTTGATCGTTCTGCATGTGTGACATAATCACCCTCCTCACCTTGACGTATAGTGCAAGACAACGCATTGGATGTCCCTGTTGTCCATCCAGAGCGTTCCCACAGGATGTAATGATTGAAAAAAATAGCGCAGTTTCGGTTGGCGGTTTTGGATTGTCAAACCTACCTTTTCGATTGAATTGCCTTCATCACCCCTCCCATCAGTCTAAACGGTTTCATCTTCGATTCTGTCTGATTGATAGATCCTGCCATATACAGGTTCAGGTCCTCGGAAAAATATAGGAAGGAGCCGAGAGAACCCGAATGACCCCATAAAGGCGGTACTTTCATTACCATATTCATGAACCAGGGCAGCTTGAAGTACATCGTTCCGTACCCATATCGAAACGGAAATTGCAATTTGTGCCAGTTGTGCATCAACTTCAGCGTATCTCCATGAACAATTCGCCCTTCATTTAAGGCTTTCAGAAAAACGATACATTCTTCTGCTGTAGAAACAATGCCTCCATCAGCCCAGTATGATCCATTCGAGCGGATATTGGTAATGTTCATATGTTTATAGAATACATCCGCTGGAGCATCGGTTGGTGTGAACTGGGGCTCAGAACGGCCGACCAACCAGGTATGCTCGAGGCCCAGGGGATGAAAGAAAAAATCCTCGTATATGACGTGAAGCGGTTTACCGGTTACGGCCTCGATGATCTTTCCCAAGAACTGGAAATTTGTATCCGAATATGATGCATCCGTACCTGGCTGGAAATTAGGTTCCAAGTCGTTTCTTGCCCTTTCGATCGTCTCATCTACCGTCCATGACCGTTCAGGTTCTTCCAGGAACACCTCAAAAAAGTTTTTTCCCCCTTTTGGTTTCTCGAATAAGTAATCTGCTATGCCTGAAGTATGTGACAACAATTCTTTTATGGTAATTTCGTGGGAATAATCCTTCCCATTATACACATGAATGCCTTGAATAAGCTTTTCCGGAAGATATCTTGACATTGGATCATCTAAAGAGAGTGCTCCCTTCTCATATAATCGCATGATTGCCGTGGCAGTATAGAGCTTAGTAATACTGGCAAGATAAATGGGCGTATCTTTAGTCATGGGTACCTGACCATCTTGGTGGGCGATTCCGGCTGCGCCTGACCAAGAGAAAGATCCATCACCTTTCATCACTGACAGAACACAATTCCTCACCGATTTGTCTTTTTCATCTAATTCAGAAACCAGGTATTCCATTTCCTGATTTAAATTATCAAACGATCGGGCTGTCAATCTTACCCGGGTTATGATCAATCCCACTACAACAATCATCAAAAGTATTGTGGAAGCTATTATTATCCGTTTCATGCTTAGGATAGCCCTCCTAAGATATCGAGAATTTTAATCATGGAAAATTGCTCCATAACGCCATTCTAAGCCGGGGCTACGATGAAAGTGACAGTAACCGAGGACTTAGAATTAAAGGATTTATTACCCCTAACCGCGGCCTATTGCCCTCGGCTTAAGAAATTCGTTAGGCAATTTCTACATATGATCTCTTGTTTCTATAACGTTATTATTGCTGAGTTTTAATGCTTTTTTTGTGTAACGGTTGGCGGATAAAAGAAGTTGCCGAAGGCAATTTGGGGAAATCCCTGATTTCCCTTTATCCGCTGTTATATGAAGTTGCTCGCCCATCATTTTCTCAATCCCTTTAAAATATTCCACATAGGAACTTTTTTCATATATTCTTTGTAGGCATCTCCAAATTTCCTTATATTATATTCGCTCTCTTTTCTAGCTGACATCCAGAAGCAAAATAGTGATACTACGCCTAAAATTACCGCAAGGATAGACTGAAAATCTAAAACCAAAGCAACGGACCCCGTTGCCGCCCCCAAAGTCATAGGCTGACGAAAAAAACTATATATGCCACTGTCAATAAAAGTAGTGGTAGCAGTAAAATCAGCGCTTTTTGGTTTACCTTTGTGCTTGAGTGCGATCATCGAACCAAAAACCAAAATAGCTGAAGGTACATAGAGAATCCAGCCAATAACCTCTAACCAAAAGATTTCAAAATGCGTCCAAGCTCCATGTTTGCCAATGGTTAGTTCAAGTGCCAACAAACTAAAAATGATACCTAAACCTATGTGCATATAGATTTCACTGGCTATATGTTCCCTAATTGCTTGGATTATCCATATTCCATTGACAATCCAGATGATAGCGCAAATACTGATACAAAGGTATATACCCGCCATCTTGTTATCTCCTTTTCATATTCTTATGTTGAGCAATTTCATATAACTTGATTTACACAATATCTCTTTCTTATGTGCCTAACCCCTATTGTTCCCCGAGGAATACGCCAGAACTTATTGGGATCAAGTTCATTGGCCAGTCCTTTAATGGGCTTTCTGATGAGGGATTCCTCTTTGCCACTTCCATGCCGAAAAGACCAGGCATTCGGATATTGAGAAAGGCGATATGGGGGCGATACACATCTATCAGCTCTATGGCCTCCTGACCATTTCTGGCTTCACCGCAAATAACAAGATCAGACGTCCTTTATCACTATATATGGATTGTAAACGCTCCCTGATGTTGGAAAGACCCGTCCCCGGATCATTTTCTTCATAGAACCCGCTACCGAATCCCAGAAAAGTCAGGAATAAGGCAATAGCGGTGTTGAAGACCGCGGTATAGGAAAAGGCTCTGATCACATGCCTTCGGTTTATGTCTACGAACTTTGGTGCTATATCCATTTTCAATATAAGCTTATAATGTTTGATAATATCATTTCGTTTTCTTCCCACACTTACACTTCTTCCCCTATACTCTCTTCTAAGTTTAAGTAGGATCCCAATCTCAATATTAAGAATAGTGCACATATTATTAACATAATGTCAATATATGCCCCTAACCTGAAAACTCCGAAGAACCCAAAATAAAGATCACCATAAGCAGTAATCCCAGGACAACCCACTTAACTGCATTCTTCATAGTTGTTACCTCCATCTATCAACTCCAGTCTTCCATCATCTTCTCAAAGGCCGATTCCCCGCCTCTAAGGGCCCCGACAAACCCACCACCTGGACTACCCCAGGCGCTTGCCAGATAGAGCCCTTTGACAGGAGCCCGGTTCTCGATGCGGTTCATATATGCGTTATCCATGGATTGCTCAAAACCATAGATAGCCCCTTCCGGGTTTCGAGTGTAGCGCCAGTTTGTGAGTGGCGTGGCAGCTTCCTTGACCTCAATCATGGAAGACAGCCCGGGGATAACGTGCTCCTCAGCACGGCGGATGAGGATGTTTGTCCACCTTTCCTTTTCCTTGTTGTAGGCTTCCTTGTGTCCTGCCCGGTAATCTGCCTCAAACTTCCGCCAGGGCTCATAGCCACAAAGAAATAGTAGCATCAAAGTAGAAGTTCCCGGCCTGGAATATCCTTTAAATATATTGTCATAGAGGCCAATACCGAATGAACCCCTGGCAACCTCACCCTTCATGCAGGATTGATAATCTGCCTCTGATCCTCTGCCAGAAGCGACATGAATACCAGAGCCATTTATCTGGCCCCTCAATTCCTTATTCAACCCAAGCCACACGATGAAAGAGGAAATACTGGGTTTGTATCCTTCCAGCTTTTTCAGGTAATCGGCCGGCATAACGTTCTGAGGTAGCATGTGCTTGAAGGTGTCAAGCGCACTGGCATTACTTACAACGGCCCTGGCAGGCAATACCTTGCCTCCCGATATGGCGACCCCTGTCACCGCCTTATCCTTGACCAGGATCTTTTCGGCTGATGTCTCATAAAGTATCTCGCCCCCTGAATTCTCGATCACATCGGCTAACGCATAACTAAGGTCCTGGGAACGCTGTCTAATATAGTACGAACCGTTCTTTAGGTAGCCTCCGGTTGCCACTGCATAATAAAAGCCTGAAAGTTTGGACGGCGGGAGGCCATAATATCCCCACAGGGCGGCCAGGACATCCTGAAGAGCAGGATCTTTGACATACTCATTCATTAGATCTGCCAGGGTTTTGTATCGCACATTCCACATCTTACGGTACTGAATCGGAAAGATGAGTTTAAAAAAACTTCCTTTGCGATGCATGCGGTCAGCCTCTTCGGCAATACCGATCATTTCTTCCACAAACCCCCGGATACCCTCGGCCTCAGCAGGAAAATGCCTGGTCAGGAGGCGAATATAAGCCTCCGGGTCTTTCTGAGGAACCGAGATATCCAGATCAGGCGTCTTTAAACGATAGACATCGGGGAGTTCAACCAATTGCAGCTTCTCCAGCACTCCCAGATTCTTCAGCATGCGTGCACCACCATTGTTGTTTATTGATGTTCCGTGCAAGGATACCTCAAAGGTAAACTTCCCTCCGGCCCGGTCAAATGAGGTTGCATATCCACCCGGGATATTGTGCTGTTCGACTACAGTTACCGGAATGCCCTGCCTGGCCAGATGGGCCGCACAACATAAGCCTCCCAGCCCGGCGCCAATGACCACGGTGGGATAATCGCCTTTTGGCCCCATCTTGGCTGCATAGGCTGACATCTTCCTCCAGTCCAGGGCAAGAGAAGCAGCGGTCATGGTTGAAATAGTCAAAAAAGAACGTCTTGAGATTTTTTTACTGAGCATCGCCTTAATTTCCTTTCAGTGTAAAGAGTTCATGCCTAAAGGACGTGGATTTCTATTTTTTTCACTAAAACGTATATCCCAATCCGATCATCCACTGATAGTCCAGAATGCTCCCGAACTCTGTATCTCCAGCGCCGGAGTTTATGGTTCCTATGGAGAAAAGCTGGGTATGCTCCCCCACAAAGTACTCCACAATGGATATGAACTGGCCGGAACCATCGTCTATGTTCTGGGTCCATCGGAAAGTAAGGTTGAGTACATCCCAAATATCATTGTGATTGTATTGAAACATAACATAATTTCGCCTCAGAAATCTCAACCCAGGATCTGCTGTCCGGCTGAGTGTCAATCTTGATAAATCGCTAATCGGACCTGTTAGATCAAAGGCATCTGACGCATCATTTCTTAGACGGTAGTAATCCTTAGCCTGACGATTACTATATCCAGGACCATTGTAAATATATTCCATTGTCAGGGTAGGACCTATTTCGAGGGTGTAGGATCCTCCAATAAGGACGATCCCTTTCAACGACGAGGCTTCATCATCGATTGCCAGCATAGAGGCGCCAAACGGATTATTGGCCTCTTCCGGGTAGAGGGCATCTGTGCCCTTGGCAATGGTCCCTTCCCCATATAATAACAGGGCATCTGTGGCAGTCCAGCCTCCAAAGGCACCCAGCCTGTCCCTGTCATTCTCCTTGCGGGATAGGATCAGCCCTGCATATGCTTCCTGCCCTGCATAATCGAGCTTCAGGGCATAGGTCTTTTCAAATTCAAAAAACAGAAACTCCTGACGCCCTTTGTCCAGATTGGCAATAACAGAGAGCGTCCACGACATTGCCGGAAGCCACACAAGACGCGCAAAGTCCATTCCCGGCACTTCCCTTTTGGGATTACTTCTGCCATTATCGCGGAAGAAAGGATTCGATGGTGAAAAGAGATAGGAAGGCCCCCATTGCAAGTTTTCCCTGCCGTAAGAAACAAACAGGTTTTGGGTCATTCGAATTCTGGCCAGCCATTCATTGACAAAACAGTCGTCATCCCAATCAGTTTCTCCTTCTCGATCGCCCTCCCCCCATGCCCTCCATTCAAGGCTTACCCTGGGTTTTACGCTTAATTGCAGTAATCTAAAATTTAAGTAGAAATCCGGGCGCAGTTCTAAATCAGCCAGATACTGTGGGATCTGAAAAAAATCGTTATCGGGATTCTGGGAAGAGTTCGCCGGATCCTGGATGGTGCCAGAGGCAAGGGTTCTCACACTGTATTCAAAGCCATCTGACAATTCCTCCCATAATTTAGAAAATTGACTTTTTACTCCTTTTGGCTGCATGCTCTCATCTGTGCTTTCTTTTATAACCGCGGCAAATGACGGTTTCCACAGGAGGCATTGAAGAATAAACAGGATAACAAAGAAAAAGTTGTTTTTCATTGCTGGTCAAATTCTATTGTTAGTGTCAAAAAACTGCTTCGCAATTTTTAAATAGCGCGGCTTCGCCGCTTTAGAAAAAGGGAATTTCTGCAATGGATGGGCATTATAAAATAAATGGGATATACCTGATGGTTGTTCTTTTATAGTTTGTGTAAGCATCACCGAATTTTACAAGGTTCTCTCTTTCTTCCAGTACTGAATTCCGAATTATCTCACCAACAGATTTAGGTTAAAGGTTGAATCCGGGATCTTTTTGATTTTGACTTTGCTATAGATCATTGTCGTTATATCCTCTTTTATCACTGCATTTGTAATAACCATTTTAGAGACAAAAGACCTGGGCTCGTCTTGGACCATGATACGATTATTATATTCAAACGTCGCTGACTTGAACATCTTTCCAGAAACCGTAAAAAATTCTGCTTTGACTCCCACAAGCCGCTGTTCGGA
>JAKLQB010000516.1 GCA_022013615.1 Desulfobacterales bacterium
CACTGTTATCAACAAAACGCCAAGAAAAGCAATCCATTTTCGATCCATCTGTAATTCCCCTTTCGCTATTTCAAAATATTCATTTAGCTATAAATTTTCAAGGGAAGGCCCCTATTGCCAAGCCGTCAAGACGAGAGAAATAAACTGTTTCCACCAAAGTCAGACTTACGTATTTGCCTGTAGCACATTTCAACTGCAACACTTTTTTGCAATCAAATATCACATATACCCGTTGTAGGAGAGGCCTCTTTTTCTGCTTTGAAATCAGGCAGTTTCATTACTTATCGCTCTTGCTTCGCTTTCTATAGAGTTTTATTGTGATTTTGTCAATATCCTTTTATAAAATATAGGGCCGTAGC
The DNA here is from genome assembly GCA_022013615.1 of Desulfobacterales bacterium. The sequence continues at coordinate 360 of JAKLQB010000516.1, forward strand.
GGGGGTAACGCCTCCCAAATTTATCAAGGGAGAATGGAGGGTAAATCAGAAAAAATGATAAAGGACTTGACTAATATTTCTAATGAGTTATAATAAAAGTAATGAAAATAGCGCTTATTATCTTACTTATTTCATAAGGGTGATGAGTGTGGTTGATAGCCACAATTAGGTCATCATTCCATTCAAACAAATGGAGTCCGGAATTAGGTACACATGATTATGATGTCAAATTCATTCAGTTAGGTTCTTCCGCCTCCTTCAATGGTTCGAAGCTCCTTCCTTGAAAAAGGTGCTGGAAACTTTCAGCCACCTTACTTTTGCATCGGCCTACCAAGCTATTCGCCTTTAGACGGTCAGCATGTACCTTCCCATTATTGAGCTTGTTTAACTCCAATTGGAAGTCTGTAATTAAAAAATTAGAAACACGGCAATACATCTTAGATTAAGAAGGAGATCAGAATGAATATCTATGTGGGTAATTTATCTTACGACCTAAGCGAAGAGGATTTGAAAAAGGCCTTTGAAGAGTTTGGGCAGGTCGAATCTGCTAAAATTATTACGGACACGTATAGTGGCAGATCAAAAGGATTCGGGTTTGTGGAAATGTCCGATGAAGCTGAAGCACAGTCCGCAATCGACGGCCTGAATGGGAAAGATTTGAAAGGCCGAACACTCAATGTTAATCAGGCTCGTCCTCGCTCCGAGGGCCGTAGAGGTAGCAAACAAGGGCGAGACGGCGGACGACGCTCCTACTGAGAGCCAGCCAGCGATAACTATTGCCCGGCCGAAAACTGTTATTTTTCGTTCAGACACTAACTAATTTCCATCCGCGGGCTCAGAAGCTTGCTCATACACTTTGTCTTTGACCATGCTTTATTGGCCGCATGCTCAGAGGACGCGGATGTCTGTTTTAAAATAAATGCACCCTGAAGAGCGGCGGTCCCATGAAGTAATATGGCGATGAGAAAATCTCTGCCGGTCTGATTGGGCACTTTTTTTTCAAAGGAGAACTATTAATGCATACTAAACTTCGAAGGTGCTTTTGGTGGTCAGCAATAACTATCGTTCTGGCATGCTTTTCTTTGCATGCATCGGCATCAGAAAAAAAGGCTACTGATGGAAAAGCTGCGGTTGTTAACGGGACAGTTATCGCACAGGAGGATTTGGACAGGGAACTGAGCGTTATTCAGCAGCGGCTCTTGAGCGAAGGGAAAGTTCTTAATGAATCCCAGCTACTGGAAACGAAAAAGAGGGTCCTTGAAGGCCTTATCAACGTGGAGTTGCTTTACCAGGAAGCTCAAATGCAGGGAGCAAAAGTTAGTGACGAGGCTATCAACGAACAATTGGGCACTGTGAAATCACGATTTCCCAACGAGGATGAACTCAAGAGTTCGTTAAGCAAGATGAATCTCACTGAGGCTGAATTAATAACTCAGATTAAGAGGGCTCTAACCGTCCAACAATTCATTGATAAGAAATTTGTGCAAACGGTTACCGTTTCTGATAAGGAGACCAGGGCCTACTATGATGCCAACCAGGCTGCTTTCAAACAACCCGAACAGGTTAAGGCCAGCCACATCCTTATTAAGGTTGGCCCCCAGGCGGATGAGCCACAGAAGGCTGCTGCGCGAAAAAAGATTGAAGAGATTCAGCAGAGAGTCCAAAAAGGTGAGGACTTCGCGGCCCTTGCCAAAGAATTTTCCGAAGGTCCCAGTAATGCCAAAGGTGGGGATTTAGGCTACTTTAGAAAGGGACAAATGATGAAACCTTTTGAAGAAGCGGCTTTTGCTTTAAAACCAGGTGAGGTGAGTGATATCGTCGAGACCAGTTTCGGGTATCACCTGATTAAACTCGTCGACAAAAAACCCGAGGGCACGATCGCGTATGAGGACATCAAAGACAGAATTCAAGAATATCTGAAACAGAAGAAAGTTAGGGAGCAAGTAGATCTATACGTTGCGGATTTGAGAGGAAAAGCAAAAGTGGAGCAATTTCTGAAGTAGTGTCTGAACGAAAACTAAGAATTTTTTCCAAGATCAAGTCAAAGATCCCGGACTTTGAGCGGGGGAAGGCGAAAATTATAACCACCCCGCTTAAATACAGCGGGACAGGCATCCATACATTGAGTATTTCGAGGATTTATCCGCCTCAGTCGGGTTATAATTTGAGCCTGACGTCCCGCTATTAGCGGGAGGAAAAATAACAGTTTTCGGTCGGGCACTATTTATCCACACCAAAGGCGTATTTCTTGATTGCCTCAGCGATTTCACGGCTGAGGTCAGTGATCGCCCGGCTCTGGGCTGAGACCAGCGCCTTATAGCCCTGCGAACTTAGAAGCCTGCTGAAGCTCGATTGCCTCGTCAGCAGCATTTTTCTGTCATTCTCTCTGAAGATGGCCCAGCGAGCGACCAGTGAGGCATTCCCCCCGATATTGCCATCCATGCGGATAACCGTC
>JAKLQB010000517.1 GCA_022013615.1 Desulfobacterales bacterium
CCTGATTCCTGTTTTAAATTTCCCGGATTCATCTCTTTGGGAATGCGCGACCTTTCCTTTGATGTCTATCGTATTGTCTTTCAAATCAATGGTTGTTAATAAAATATATTCTGATTCAATGGGCAGGGGAGTTTTTAGAAGGATTCCGCCTTGACTTACATTCATGGTTTCCCCCACGCCCTCGCCTAACTGGTTGTCATCTTCATCTGTACAAATATAGGAAATGATGTTCTGCGTTTCGATCCTCGGATATTTTCTTTGTTCTGTTTCCGGCATAGCATACCTCTTTGCGCTAAGGGATTCTTATATCAGGTCGCTAATATCATGATGTTCTAACTGTTTCAATTGTCTTCCTTTCGAGGCTTTAAGGTTAGGATTGCCGCAGCACTTTCGTCAACCTGTTTCCGATCCATCAAGATAGCATGGTACTCGCCTCTCCGCCACAAATTGCTTTGGTTGGCGTAAAACTTGCTGTTAAATTGACCTGAGCACCCGCTGGTAATAACCCGCTTATCGTTGGTGCGGTCTGAAAAATCAATAATCTCACGAGTAGAAGCGCCATGTTTCGCTATGTAAGGTTTTGTAAAATCATATGCCGCCGTAGCCACTGTTGCCTTACTTCCTCCAATGGGGAAAGGCCCAATATTAAAAAATTTTTTCAAAAATTTTATGTCCTTAAACACCAAATGCCCTGAGAGGTGCTGATGCAGTTCTCCCCAATTCCATTTCGACATATCTTTGCCAAGCCTTTCTCGGAGTTCATTTATGGCCTGTTTAGTGCTTTTGCGGATTATATTACCTCGCCCTTCCTTAATATCAGTGGTAGATACATCGTCGAACCAATTGGAGTCCTTTTTGGCCATAATCAATTGGAAACCTTTGAACATTTCATTGGCCGCATCTATATATTCCTGGTATAAGTCATCCCCCAGATCATCTCTGAAAATATTTTCAATCAGTTTCATCTGGATCACATGGAATATTGTCGTGCCTACACTTTCTTGGTCTGTAACAAAATCCCATTTTTTTAGATAATCCAGGGCCTGTTTTACCTCCTGACTGAGATCCACACTCCCCTCAAAAGCATCCAGGATGATTGGGGTAATCTCCTCTGCCTCGATTGAGTAAATATCGTTTTGGATAGCCTGGTTATCAGCTACCGATAGTTTTTCTTTTTCTTGAATGAGCTGAGTGATCCTCTGTGCCCGGTATTTTGCAGCAAAGTAGCGACTGATGTAATACGGGTAATCATCAGGCGCTGTCTTGTTGTTGGCCATTATGACAAAGCCCGTTTCGGGATTATAGAGGTAGGGATTTTGTTCAAACGGGACATATCCTACCCACTCATGCAATCCATCCCATCCCGGCATGGGAAGAGGCCCGTCACTGGGGTTGGCCCGGATGGGGATGCGCGCGCATGTATAATAGCCGATATTCCCGTCTCTATCCGCATAGGGCATATTCTGGCCAGGTCCGTGTAATTGTCTTACGGCGCCCTTAAAATCTTCCCAGTTCTTCGCCGTATTAAGGCCCATGAAACATTCCAGCCCTCCCAGAGCGTCATTCAAGCTCCAACGCATAGCCAGAACCTCTTTTAGCCCCTTCTTTATGTCGCTGATTATCGGGCCATGGCGGGTGATGCGTATCTCTTTTGTCACAGGGTCTTTCCCTTTGACTTTGATGAGGGTTTTAACAACCTTCATATCCTCCCATTTGTCTTTGTAGAGATATTGATTGGGATCCTGCGGATTGATCTTTTCGATGTAAAAATCCATATCATCCAACGTCACATTGGTGCATCCCCACGCAATATCCCTGTTGTTTCCGATCACTACGGCAGGAAATCCTGCAAAGGTTACACCAGCCGCATCGATGTCTTCGGCATTGATATGAAGTTCGTACCAGATGGAGGGGGCAGTTAGACCAAGATGGGGATCCTGGCACAGAATTGGCATCCCGGTGGTAGTCTTTTTGCCTGATAAAGCCCATCCGTTGCTTCCTCCCACGCTAACAAATCGCATGGGTATTTTTTCAACCAGTTTTTCCAGTGGATAGAGAGCCCTGGCAATTTGGGAAAAATTCTTTATCCCTTCAGGAATAATGGTGGGACCATCCCCGGGGTAAGGAGGCATTGCCTCATCAGCCATCTTAAGGCCAACTTTTTCGATGAGTTTCATAAGGGTGAGGTCACCTGTCCAACCCGACTGGAGATTCCACCCCATATATAGATTAACATAAATCCCATCGGTTATTTTCCAGGGACCGGGTTTGTAGCCCAGTATCCTGAACTCGATGGGGAGCGAGTATGGATGGGTCTTGATAAATTCATTGACCCCAGCGGCATAGGCCTCCATGGCGTCGCGATATTTTCCTCGAAGCATTTTAGCAATTCGCTCTTCCGGCCACATGACGGAGAGAATCCTAAGAAAATGGTCGGTTTCAATTAAGTCCTCTCCCAGGACCTCGGCAAGTCTTCCGCTTCCGACTCGACGCATAAAGTCCATCTGGAAAAGCCTGTCTTGGGCCATGACATACCCGATAGCATAAAAGAGATCCTTTTTGTCTTGGGCAAAGATATGGGGTACCCCCCACTTGTCTCGAATCACCTCTACCGGGGCTGACAAACCCTCCAGTGCGATATTGCCTTTGGTCTTTGGCAGGGTCGATTGGAGGAATGCATAGACGCCGATCACAACCACAATAATTAGTGTGAATAAGATACCGGCTGCATATTTCAAAATCTTCATGAATATCCCTCCATAGTGGTATCTTCTCTTCTACAATCCCAGGTCCTCATTGATCAGAACTACCTTTACCCTTCCTTTGGGAAATGATTTCTCGGTGATAGTCCAGGTGTTACAGATACGGTCCGGGCTTTTACACTCCTCGCAATGAGACGTTTTAACGCAAGGGGTTTTCATATCCAGGCGCATGGAATTGGTAGGTGCCACGTAGTTTTTAATGCGATACATGGCATCTTCTAAATCTGATACGATCTTATTACGGCCCACAAGAATGACCACATGTTTGGGGCCGAATGTAATACCTCCGATGCGGTTACCTATCATATCAAGGTTAACAAGTTGTCCCATTTCAGTAATGGCATTGGTTCCGGTGATAAAAAGGTCTACAAGGAGTGACCGTCTGCGCAGCTCTATCTTTGCTTCCCCTGAAAGGCTTTTATTGAAAGCGTCAAGGATTTCCAGGTTCGGATTATCCTTTATGGAATTGTAGAGCCCGGTGGCTATGAAAGTCATGGAACCACCCCAGGAAACGGTTTTTGCCCCTGTCCTGGGAAGAATTTCCTCCTGCACAATCTTGCTTGCATCAGCGGCATTATCTGCCACAAAGACCTCAAAGTTGTTATCTTCCAATGCCTTCTTGACCTCGCTC
>JAKLQB010000518.1 GCA_022013615.1 Desulfobacterales bacterium
GATGCCCTCATAATTACACATGAGCATACGGATCATATAAAGGGTGCAGGTCCGCTGGCCAGACGTTTTGATCTCCCCGTTTATTTAAACAAAAAAACCTTTGAAAAGGGACGCAAAGCGCTGGGGAATTTGTCCAGACCGGTGATTTTTCAAACAGGGCAAGCCATGAACATCAACGATCTTTGCGTTGAGACCTTTACCAAGTGTCATGATGCGGCAGACCCTTTTGGACTCGTTCTTTCCTCGAACGGAACGAGAATCGGATTGAGCACTGATCTTGGAAAGAGCACAAGGTTAGTGGAAGATCGTTTGAAGGGCTGCGATGCGCTTATCCTTGAGTTTAACTACGATCAAGAGATGCTGGAGCAAGGACCTTATCCACTGAATATAAAGAGAAGAATAAAGGGGTCTGAAGGACATCTTTCCAACAAACAGGCGGGCGACCTTCTTTGCGCTATTTCCAAAGAGAACCTGAGATTTGTTGTTCTTGCACATCTCAGTGAAACCAATAATCAGCCTGACAAGGCCCACAGGGAAGCAGAAGATGCACTGGGCAGATGTGGCCTCACCGAAGCGAATATCTTGATAAGCAAGCAGGATGAACCAGGGCCTATGATTGAATTATGAGCCTTGAGCGTTTATTTTTTCCGTGGTAATATCTCAATAAGCCCGGGCATTCCGACTGCTTCCCCCTTTCGCAAAGGGGGATTGAGGGGGATTTTTTCTAATATAGCTCGAACTTATTGAGAACTTACTTTCCGTGCAGCCTTTTTCCCTCAACCGATAACGGACAACTGGCATCAATCCTTTCCAGGCTCTTTCACATATGGCCAAAGAACAGAGTCGAAAAAGAAAACGCAAGAGAAAGGAGTATGTATGCAGTTGCTGTGGTAAGAAACAGCCTTTTTGCTGGACATGTCCTTGCGGTTTTCAAATCTGTAACACCTGCATGGAAGAGAATTTATGGGGATTGACCTGCAGCGGTGTAAACTGGCAGTGTCCCGATTGCGGTGCCCTAAGGCCGTTTTGAAATCCACCTGGGGATATTAGGCCCTTATAAATAAATTTGTGTTTAAATTGCGCAGAAAAATTTTTCTATAGCCGGGGAAGCCTTTGCTGTAAAGGCCCACAGAAGAATGAACGGCGATTCTGTGAAATTCTGTCTACTTTATGTGAATAGACGGAGCGAAGCGACTCCTTAAATCGACAATATTCAATCGTCAATATTCAATTTGGTTCCGGTTTATCCGGGTTAGGTTATGGAAGAAAATAGGGTAGATTCTCGTTTTTACTCCCTTGTACGGGTCATAGATCTGATCTATCAGGACGAAGACCTCGCTAATACCTTACATTTTATCGTTTCGCTGGCCACCGAGCTCACCGGAGGGAAGGGGAGCACAATTCGGATACTGGAACATGGGACCTTTGATTTAAAGGTGCTATCCAGTTACGGTCTTAGCCAGCAGTATCTTAAATCAGGGGCCATTGACCATGGGAAGAGCATAACCGAGATCATGCAGGGGGATATCATAATTATTAATGACTTTGAGAACGACCCCCGGGTTCAGGATCTTGATGCCGCGAAAAAAGAAGGTGTAAGCTCAATAATAGGTATCCCCTTCACTGTAAACGAGACCACCTACAGTATCTTGAGAGTTTATTTTTCTTCCAAAAAAATACCCACCCATGAGGAAATGGAACTGCTGAACAGCCTCGGCAAACTGAGCTGTATCGCTATTGAACGTGCCGCAATAAACAACATGCGGCAATCCCAGCCTGGAAAAACCCCCTGACAGGATTAACAAGATTGACATGATTATGTGTTTAAGACACCGCATTGTTGAGACTCCCCATCTTCATGTCGTCCTTTACCAGCCCGAAATACCTGCCAATACCGGGAACATTGCCCGTCTCTGTGGAGCTGCGGAAGTAAGGTTACACCTGGTCCATCCCCTTGGTTTCAAAGTAGACGATAAGCATCTCAAACGGGCTGGCCTTGACTACTGGCAGGAGGTTGATATTCGCCACCACCAGAGTTTTGAGGCCTTCCTGTCGGATATGGATGCCAGCAAAAACCTGTTCGCCTTCAGTCGTCA
>JAKLQB010000519.1 GCA_022013615.1 Desulfobacterales bacterium
ATAAATATAATAATATATAGTATATTATTACTCAATATAACCTATCATATTACCTCTTGTTTTTAGGCGCACTGCATTTTCTTATTGACTAAGTATATGTAAATACTATAACTATATCCAATAATATGGCATATAAAACTATGCATATTCTATGCATAATGTCGTTTTCTGTGGGGATTTATAGGGTAATATGATAGGTTATATTGAGTAATAATATACTATATATTATTATATTTATTACGCAATACATTTAGGATCCAGTACCGAAAAGGTGTAGGGGTTCGAGTCCCCTCTCTCGCACCAACCACAGGATCTGGTGATCCTTTGCAGCATGTAGAAATTTGAATTGGAAAATGGCCGAGGCTGGCATCGATGCCTTGAAATTCATTAAATCATTGTTAGTTTTTTCACCAAGACTTCAACAACAACTCTTTTTCTTTAAACAATGCCTAAATAGAGGCCCCTCTAAGGGAACATTCTGCCTGACTGAGCACTGAACGAGGACAACCATGAGAACTAACCTGGAAGACATCACTTCTGTAAAGAAAAAATTATCAGTTGAAATTGAAACCGAGGAAGTTGACAGAAAATTCAATAAGGTCTACAAAGAACTGGGAAAACAGGTCAAGATACCCGGATTCAGACCGGGGAAAGTTCCCAGAAAAATCCTCGAGAGACATATTGGCAGTCAGGTAACAGAGGATGTGGTAAAAGATCTCATTAATGAGACATTACCCGGGGCTTTAGAAGAGGTCAAAACGTTTCCTCTCGGCGTACCCATCTTAGAAAAAGAGACGCTTAAGCAGGGACAGGACTTCAAATATTCTGCTATAATGGAGGTCCGCCCCCAATTTGAGATAGAGAACTATCTGGGACTCGAGGTTGAAAAAGAAACATGTTCGGTCACCGAACAAGACGTCCAGGATCAGCTTGCTCAAATAAGGAATGCTCACGGTACCCTCGCTTCCATTGACTCCAACAGGCCCATCAAAAAAAATGATTATGCGGTTCTCGATTATCAGGCATTTGAGAAAGGGCAGCTTCTCGAAGAAATTCATGCATCAAATTTTCTTCTCAAAGTTGGGGGTAATGATTTTCATCCTAAGTTTGAGGAATCCCTGATTGGTCTCAAAAAGGATGACGAAGCCGAAATCAAGGTTGAATTCGAAAGCGGTTACCCTCATACAAAGCTTGCCGGAAAAACTGTAGACTTCAAGATTAAGATGATAGATATCAAGAAAATGGTACTGCCGGAGCTAAATGATGAGTTTGCCCAAAATCTCGGGGCTGACCTTAAAGATTTGAAGGACCTGAATAATAAGGTCAGAGAAACGATCCTCACTCAAGAGGAGAAAAGAATCGATAGCGAGCTAAAACGAAATTTGCTTAAAAAAGTCTCAGACAGTGTTGACTTTGAACTTCCTCAGACCCTGGTTGAAGCGGAGATTGAACAGGTTGTTGAAAACGTCAAGCAGAATCTCATAAGAAGTGGCTCAAATCTGGAAAAAACAGGCCTTTCGGAAGAAAAACTTCGAAAAGACTTTAGACCTGCTTCAGAAAAACGAGTCAAGAATTTGCTCATTTTGGGCGAAATAGCTAAGCAGGAGAAACTTGCAGTAAATGAAGAGGATCTGAACCAGGGATTCAAGGACTTGGCTGCATCCACCGGGCAGGATGCTGAAACCCTCCGAAAGTATTATCAGGCGAGAAATCTCATGGATGCCCTGGAAGAAAAACTACTGGAGGAAAAAACATTGAACTACTTGGTGGAAAATGCTAAAATTTCCATATTAGATCCTCAAAGCAAAAATAATTCAAAAAAAAAGGAGAATGATTAGGCCTTATGCTGATTCCAATCGTAATTGAACAGTCAAGCCGTGGCGAACGGGCTTATGATATTTACTCAAGGTTGCTGAAGGATCGGATAATCATTATGGGAGAGGAAGTGCTCGACGGTATGGCCAATACCGTCATAGCCCAAATGCTCTTTCTGGAATCCGAGGACCCGGACAAAGACATCAACATGTACATCAATTCTCCGGGTGGGTCAGTTACTGCCGGAATGGCCATCTATGACACCATGCAATACATCAAACCGGATGTAGCCACTATCTGCATGGGTCAAGCCACCAGCATGGCAGCCCTGCTCCTTGCAGCCGGGGCAGTGGGGAAACGATATGCCCTCCCCCACTCCAGAATCATGATTCATCAACCTCTCGGAGGAACCCAGGGTCAGGCCACCGATATAGATATTCACGCCAGAGAAATATTAAAAATGAGAGATACGTTGAACCATATCCTTTTTAAACATACTGGCCAACCAATTGAAAAGGTGAGAAAAGACACTGAACGCGACTATTTCATGACCAGTGAAGAGGCAAAGGAATATGGCATAGTAGATAAAGTTATCACCACAAGAGAAATGCAAAACCCATTAAGCAGACACAAGAAGGCATGAGACTATGAGCAAGAAAAGTGACTCCAGTGACGATTTGATGTGTTCGTTCTGCGGAAAGAGCCAGGACGAAGTGAAGAAACTTATCGCAGGTCCTTCTGTATATATTTGCGATGAATGCATTCAGCTGTGTAACGAAATTATCGCCGAGGAATACACGCAGGATAGTAAAGAAGACTCGTCATCTCTGTTGCCAAAGCCAGCCGAGATAAAGGAAACCCTTGACCAGTATGTGATCGAACAGGAGAAACCAAAAAAGACTTTATCTGTGGCGGTTCACAACCATTACAAGAGGATTAGCACAAAGGTCGATATGGAAGGTGTGGAGATCGAGAAAAGCAATATCCTCCTGATCGGCCCCACAGGGTCAGGCAAGACACTTCTGGCTCAGACCCTGGCCAAAATACTAAAAGTACCCTTCACAATTGCTGATGCCACCACCCTCACTGAGGCTGGATATGTGGGTGAAGACGTGGAAAACATTATTTTAAACCTCCTTCAAATGGCTGATTATGAGGTGGAGGCTGCGTGTAAGGGCATCGTTTATATCGATGAAATCGACAAAATCGCCAGAAAATCGGACAGTCCATCCATTACCCGCGATGTGTCCGGGGAGGGGGTCCAGCAGGCCCTTTTAAAAATTATAGAAGGGACCCTGGCCAACGTCCCGCCCAAAGGGGGCAGAAAACACCCGCAACAGGACTTTGTAAAGGTGGACACAAGCAATATCCTTTTTATTTGCGGCGGTACCTTCAATGGTCTGGACAAGATAATCAAAAATCGAATCGGCAGTAAATTGATAGGTTTTGAAGCAGATATCAAAGGAAAAGGAGAAATAGATATTAACGAAATAATGCCTTTGGTCCAACCAGAAGACCTAATCAAGTTCGGCCTGATACCGGAATTCATCGGAAGAATACCCATAGTCGCCACGTTAAACGAATTAAGCCTGGACGCCCTTGTAAGGATTCTGACAGAGCCCAAAAACGCCCTCATCAAGCAGTATCAAAAACTGTTTGAACTGGAGCACGTTAAGCTGAAATTCACCGATGCCGCTCTATTGGATGTTGCTAAGGCTGCATTAGAACGGAAATCCGGCGCACGCGGCTTAAGAGCAATTCTTGAATCTGTAATGTTGGATATCATGTATGAAATTCCTTCTTCTCCGGGAATACAAGAGTGTGTGATCGGTGAAGAGGTCATAACAAGGGGCGAGTCTCCTCTCTTACTTTATGAAAACAAGGTAGAATATGCATAAATCAATGTTCAATTTGACGAAAAGAGATCAAAGCGATTTCCTGAAAACGGAAAAATCGTACTATCCGCTTCTCCCACTCAGAGACGTGGTTGTTTTCCCCAACGTAGTGGTCCCGCTCTTTGTGGGGCGAGGGAAATCCATTAAGGCGCTTGAATATGCCATGTCTCATCAAAAGGAAGTCTTCTTGTCTGCTCAAAAAGATGCGAAAGTCGATGATCCGTCTCCCGGAGACATATATTCTTTTGGCACTCTCAGCACTGTTCTTCAGTTGCTAAAGCTACCCGATGGTACAGTCAAGGCCCTGATTGAAGGGAAAGAAAGGGGAAGGATTGAGAATACCCTGGTAAAACAGGAATTTTTCATGGTCGAAGTGAGCAAAATTTCAAGACGGCACGAGACAACAGTTGAGACCAAAGCATTAATGCGAACCATTAATGCCAGCTTTAAAGAATATGCCAAACTAAACAGCAAAATCGGACAGGAAGTTGTTTCAACAATGATCTCCATCCAGGACCCTGAACGTCTGGGAGATACCATAGCGGGTCATCTCACCTTGAGGGTGCGGGAGAAGCAGGAGCTTCTCGAAACCCAAGATCTGAACAAACGGCTGGAAAAACTTTTTGAAAAGCTTAACAATGAGGTAGATATCCTCAGGCTTGAGCAGCGCCTCAGGACAAGGGTCAAAAAACAGATGGAAAAGACCCAAAAGGATTATTATCTCAACGAACAGATGCGTGCCATCCAAAAAGAAATGGGCACCAAGGATGATTTCAAGGCAGAGCTCAACGAACTCGAAAAAAAGATCAAGCGAAAGAGGCTATCCAAGGAAGCAAATGCCCGGGTTAAGCAGGAATTCAGCAAGCTTAAGATGATGTCTCCCATGTCGGCAGAGGCCACCGTAGTGCGGAACTATATCGACTGGATCATCTCTCTACCCTGGCACGAAAAAACAAAAGGAAAATTGGACATTGAAGAAGCTGAAACGATCCTGAACGAAGACCATTATGGACTTGAAAAGCCAAAGGAGAGAATCATCGAGTACCTTGCTGTTCAAACACTGACCAAGAAAATGCGAGGCCCTATCCTGTGTCTGGTAGGCCCCCCAGGCGTTGGTAAAACCTCATTAGCCAAGTCGGTGGCGAGGGCCACCGGGCGAAATTTCGTTCGCCTCTCTCTCGGAGGGGTTAGAGATGAGGCCGAAATAAGAGGACACAGAAGAACGTATATTGGAGCGCTTCCGGGAAAAATCATTCAATTTCTTAAGAAGGCCAAATCAAACAACCCTGTCTTTTGCTTGGATGAAGTTGACAAGATGAGCACCGATTTCCGTGGCGACCCTTCTGCAGCCCTCTTGGAGGTCCTGGATCCGGAGCAAAACTTCGCCTTTAATGACCATTATCTTGATCTGGACTATGATCTGTCTGATGTATTCTTTATCACCACAGCCAATACCCTTCACAGCATTCCGCTGCCACTACAGGACAGAATGGAAATTATCCGGCTGCCGGGCTACACAGAACTGGAAAAACTGAACATCGCAAAGCAATTTCTTATAAAAAAGCAGACCGATCAAAACGGCCTTCAGTCTGAGAACATCTCTTTCACTGACAAGGCCATTTTTACGATCATCAGGACATATACAAGAGAAGCTGGTGTCAGGAATTTGGAGCGAGAGATCTCTTCGATCTGCCGTAAGTTGGCGAGGAAAATAGTAAAACGTGGTGTAGATGCCAAAATAGCCTTGATGGCTCAGTCCATTCACAAATATCTTGGTATACCAAAATACCGCTATGGCCGCACTGAAGAAAAAAACATCGTCGGTGTGGGAACAGGACTGGCATGGACAGATGTGGGAGGGGAACTCCTTCAAATTGAAGCCACCATTATGCCAGGCAAAGGGAGCCTGGTTCTTACGGGAAAACTCGGAGATGTAATGCAGGAATCGGCCCAGGCCGCTCTGAGTTATGTGCGTTCAAGGGCACGGCAGTTAAGACTTCCTGATAACTTCTATGAAAATATTGACATCCATATCCATGTCCCGGAGGGTGCTATTCCTAAGGATGGCCCTTCTGCAGGTATCACACTTGCTACTTCAATCGTCTCCGCCCTGACGAGAAAACCAGTCAATCATGATATTGCCATGACAGGGGAGATCACCTTAAGGGGGAGAGTCCTGCCCATTGGGGGACTCAAAGAAAAAATACTGGCAGCCCACCGGGGTGGTATAAGCAAGGTACTCATACCCTTTGACAATAAAAAAGATATTGAAGAGATACCAGGAAAAATCCTAAGAAAAGTTGAAATAGTCCTGATTGAGCATATGGATGAAGTCCTGACGCAGGCACTCGTCCTGGAAGAAGGGGCAGGACTCTTTGCACCGGAAGAAGAATACGAGCCTTTTTGCCTCACAGACACTATCAAAAAGACTGGAGAAGAATCTCCATCCGGTATCACAGCTCACTGAGCGGTTTAAATAAGCTTGACAAAAGCAATCCAGGCGGTTAGATTTATCATCTAATCGGGCGGATAGCTCAGTGGGAGAGCGTCGGCCTTACAAGCCGAGGGTCGCAGGTTCAAATCCTGTTCCGCCTACCATTAATCAGCGACCACCTGTAGAACTGGTGGTATGAGGAAGGCCCTAAAAGGGGCCACTGAAATAGTCAGCGATAGTGAATTTAAAATACGAATATCGAAATCCGAAATTCGAAACAATACCAAATGACCAAAATCCCAATAACCAAAACCATTGTGTTAACATCGGCTATGTATAACTGGCTTCTGCGTACTCGTTTTGAACATTGAAAAATTCGAATTTGTTTCGTATTTCGTGCTTCGGATTTCGGATTTAATATAACTCAAAAAGTGCCTGAAACGGTAAAACCTTTTCATTTCTCACCGGTATAACCGGTGGATTAATTACGATTTAAGCCAGTACCCAGTACCGGATACCGAGTACCACCTCAATTGAGGTCTAACTGAGTACCACTAAAGCATCCACAGCCACGGGTTTGCTCCCGGAAATAATCACAGGGTTAATGTCAATCTCTTTGATTCTCTCATTCTCTAAACCTA
>JAKLQB010000520.1 GCA_022013615.1 Desulfobacterales bacterium
AGTCTTTTGGCATTTGGGCAAATGCGGGGATCAGTGGTGTACACCCCATCCACATCTGTATAGATTTCGCAGACATCGGCTTTCAAGGATGCTGCCAGGGCGACGGCTGTGGTATCAGATCCGCCCCTTCCCAACGTAGTAATATCGCCATTTTCATCAAGCCCCTGAAAGCCGGCTACGGCTACGATTCTTCCCTTTTGGAGCTCTTTTGTAATTCGATCGGTTTCAATGTTATGGATTCTGGCCTTGCCGTACAAATTGCTTGTGTGGATTGCCACCTGAAAACCCAGGAGCGAACGCGCGTCATAGCCCATGGTTTTCACAGCCATGGCAAAAAGGGCCACGCTCACTTGCTCGCCCGTAGACACAAGAACGTCGAGTTCCCTGGGATCCGGATCATCGGTCATTTCATGGGCCAATTGGATCAGGAAGTCGGTCTGTCCCGCCATGGCCGACAGAACGACCACTATTTGATTGCCCTCTTTGTGGTGCTTTACAACCCGCTCGGCAACGCCCCTTATTTTTTCTATGCTGCCAACAGAGGTGCCCCCGTATTTTTGAACGATTAACGCCATAGTTTGACCTTTAGGTCTTTCAATATCTCCACAGCCCTGTAGTGATTCCCAGACAAGGTAATTTTTCGAAGCGAATTATCTATTATAACAAATCCAATCTTCAGTTTCCATTCCGGCAGGATTTCAGGCCAGCGATCAGCCCACTCCATGACAACAACGCCATCCTGGTAAAAATATTCCTCTAACCCGGCTGACAGAAAATCAGAAAGGCTTTCCAGTCGGTAGACATCTAAATGGAAAAGGGTATGCCGGCCTTCGTATTCGTTAATGAGGGAAAATGAAGGGCTAGTGATGATTGTATCCGGTGAGACCCCCAAACCGAGGGCTAACCCCTTGGTGAACCAGGTTTTTCCGCTCCCCAGTTCTCCAACTAAGGCTATTACGTCACCCTCTTTGAGGGTTTTTCCCAGTTCCTGGCCCAGGTGTATGGTCTCCTGATCGGAAGCTGTGTCGTATGTAACACATCTTTCTTTCATATTTAATGAAAGGTTTAATATAAAAAACCAGCCCCATTTCTTCCATTTCAAAGCAATTGGTAAACTTTAATATGTAAAATACTTTATCAACTTTTTCAATACAAATCTTTAATTTTAAAGAGAATCTTATTAGGTATGATGAACTTTTTACGACTTTGAAAGAAAATTTCAGGCTTTTTAGAAAAGTATATTACAATAAGAGTAAATGGAGGAGAAATCAATGGAAACGGTCAATCACAATTTGTTAACTTTTTTCTTGACATATGCCGATAAGGGTATATAATGCTTTTAAATTGTTTAGACAAGAAACTACCCCTGTGGTTTCGACCCAGGGTGCGGGGTCACTTCGGTGGCCCCAGCTTTTTTATGACATATAATATGCGAACTTACATTTATATTGATGGGTTCAATTTTTATTATGGCGCTGTTAAAAACACACAATTTAAATGGCTGGATTTTAAGAAATTATTGCAATACCTTCTCGATCCAAAACACCAGATCATATCAATAAAATATTTCACCGCACTGGTTTCAGGGAAAATTGATCCTGGCCAACCTATCCGCCAAAAGACCTACATTAGAGCATTAAAGACATTCATTCCAGAGATTTCTGTGTATATGGGTCATTTTACGACCCATAATGTTACTAAACCGATAGCATATCCAATAGATAAGAGGCTATTTGGGAAAAAGATAAAGTTTGTAAAAGTAATAAAGTCAGAGGAGAAGGGCTCGGACGTAAACCTTGCCGTACACCTTCTAAATGACGCGTGGCAAGATTTGTATGATTGTGCTGTAGTGATATCGAATGACAGCGACTTGTCTGAAGCATTTAAATTGGTAGAACACCAGCACAAAAAAATGATTGGACTATTAACCCCATGGAGGTCCAATCCCTCAAATGAACTTTTAAGATACACAAAATTTAATAAAACTGTTAGAAAGTCGGCTTTATCAAGATCACAACTCCCTGACCCAATACCAGGAACAACTCTACACAAACCCCCGGTTTGGTAAACCTATTAATATAGCGGCCTTCGTTAACCGATGTTGCATCAAAAAGTAAAGCATACCCTTATATCCTGCCTATAAGTTTCTATGGAATCTTAAAAGCCCCTATCAATTTATTTTGATAGGGGCTTTTTTGTGCCAGTGCCTTGCCTTGCCTTACCATACCGCAATCCGTGGCAATGTTGGTCGCCTGTCGTAATACAAGGTAAGTTTAGCATGGTAATCATTTCTACCATGCTCCATCTCCGTACCTGGAAGATGGAAGTTCCTTGGCACCAGGACCGCATAAATAGGAGGATTTAACTCCACATCGGCACATCGCCATTTTGATAGTTCCACTGGCAAAAACTATCAATTTATTTCCTTTAGTGTTTCTTATTGGCCTTTATCTCTTCCTTATAGGTCTTTATCTTTTCATTACACCTCTCAATCACTACCTTCATAAACTCTTTTTTACTTCTTTCAACCCAGCCGTCTAATCCTACCTCATGAAACCAAACTTCCATACTATCATCAGCTTCCTCTCCATTTCTCTCTTCCCATTCTTTGCAGTCTTCTTTCCAGTCATCAGGGATTTTCTTATTTAAAATTAAATCACAAAAAATATCCGTAAGAATCACCTCTGTCTCATCTTTATCTTGATCTAACAAAATATCCGGTATGTCAACTCCTTCCCATGCTTTCCTTGCAGCCTCAATTGGATCACCCCAATCATAAGTTCTTTGCTCCATCGCTTTTTCTCCTTTCTCCATTAAATTATTTCCTCCATTTAATTCCATTATATAGTGCTTTTTTCAAAACCCTGAATTTTTCTTTGGTTTGGCGAAAAAAAGTTTGCAAGCCATTAACTAATCTGTAAAACATTTAAATGTGATATCTGGAATTGACTCAAATACCCAAAATAACAAGCTTTTTTGAAAATCCTATATAATGATATTAAAAATGAAAGAAAATTGATTCTCGGCTATGTTTTGACGGTTTAAAGAGGGAGAAATAACCTTTGATTAGACAGATTTTGACTGATTTGGAAAGAATTATCAGATATGCTTTTGGACATTGAAGCAAGGATCGGAGAGTTGTATGAAACTGCTTCCATTTGATAGGGGCTTTTTTATGGCTGAATGGTCAATAACCCCTTTTCTTTCTTAGCTCCTTCGCTCTATGGTAATTCCTCAAAGCCTCACCCGGTATCGAAGAAAACGGATGTTTGTATTTTTTCTTATAATATTTTTGCACCAGGTATTCATACTTTCTAAAAAACAACCTAAAGTCATCCTGAGCATCGAAAGAAAGGTTGCATGACAAACCTTTTTTCCTGTCTTTCGCATCCAGGTCAATTAACAAATCTTGCAGCCTTGGTCTTATTGCTGGCGAGACACCAAGGTTGAATTCTTCAACAAGCTGCTCCGGGGTATTGATGATTGGAATAGACTGGAGGTATCTTGAACCCTTCTCACCACCCGATATGATTTCAAGCCAGCCCCGCCTGACACATCTCTTTTTGCATTTATTTAAGGTTGGAGTGCTGATACCCATCCAATTCGTAAGATGGTCGTTCGTTACCCGGACGCTCGTGTATTCCTGCCTCCATGGGTATCTTCGGTCGCGCGCCTGCCTTGCCTTCGGAGTGTCAACCGAAAATTGACCACCTGTGATAACACAAAATTGACCACCCTGAAAAAAGTTTAGAGTTTAAGATGACAAGGGGATTATCATAATCCTTCCTCGTTTTCTATGCCAGGTGAAACGGAGGGAGCCCGAAGGGCGACCGGAGTTTCATCTGGTTGGCTCTTGGCCGGTAATCATTGTCTTCATTCGTCTATGTATTGACTATGCAATGCTCTTGCTCTGATGTGGTTATAGCCAATGTCCGCTCTGCATATGTCGTAAACGTAAAGCGGATAGGTGTAATCGGCTTCTTTGATTAGGATGCCTCCCTGCAAATCGGTTATCGAGAAGATGCCATGGTTATCTTCGCATTCGTCAAACCATGTTGTGTTTTCCTTCGTAAATACGACGTCAATCGTCTCTAACCGGCCTTTCTGTGGATTGCAGACTGTGGTTTCCATTCTTAATAGATCCTTTTCTACGTTATTTTTTCGTCTTTATACTCTGCTTTAACCGGTAGCTATCCCACATACAATCGATGATGTGTGCTCTATGGGTAAGCCGATCCAATAGAGTTGCGGTTATGATCGGATCACCAAAGACTTGCGTCCAATCGGCGAAGCCCAAGTTTGTGGTGATCATGATTGATCCTTTTTCATATCGTTCTGCTAGGACCTGGAAAAGCAGCTCCGATCCCTCCTTGGAGAAGGGGATGTAGCCAAGCTCATCCAGGATAAGCAAATCGTAACGGCTATAGCGCTGTATTAGCCGGATCAAATCCCTGGCCTCTCTTGCTTCGATCAGTTCATTGACCAATCCATAGCAGGAGATGAATCGGGTCCGGTAGTTGGCTTTGCATGCCTCGATTCCAAGGGCCGTGGCCATGTGGGTTTTCCCGGTCCCGCTTTTGCCAAGGAAAATGACATTTCTATGTTCCTTTATATAATCACAGCCGCATAGATCCCGGAACAGTCGCATGTCCAAATCTGGGACGGCATTTAGATCAAATGTCTCAACGGGCTTGAGCAAAGGAAACTTGGCATCCCTTATTCTTCGAGTCAGCCGATTTTCCGCTCGAACCTGAAGCTCGGTAGTGGCCAGATCCAAAAGGAACTCATCGTATCCGATCCCACTTTCTTTTGCTTGACGCAAGTGCGTCTCTATGCCGCTGGCCATGCTGGACAATTTCAGCGCCTTTAAGTGTTCTCTCAAGGAAATCAGCATCGCATCTTTCATACCACACCTCCCAATTGGCCATAGACCGACACATCGGGAAGCGGCAGGCTCGACCACCCCGGCAACGGGGCAATAACAGTCGCCTTTTCATTCTTGAAAAGGAGTATGTGATGGACCCCATCACTGGTACGAATATTGTTCTTCAGAGCCAAATCAACAGCAGCTTCGATCTCTCCTGGCGAGTGATCCCGGTAGAGCATAAGAACCGATATGAAATCCTTGGTACCTTTCGTCTCGCCCTGGGCATGGCGAAAGCTCGAAAGCAAAAGATTCATGCCCTTAGGCCACATCGGTTGCCATTGCCGAATAGGCCGGGCGCTGTCAAACGCCATGGGCCGTTGGTAAATAAGATCCAGATAATGATCCGGGTCCAGTGACCACTTGTTGTTGCCATACAATCTTTCATGAACGGCCAGTTTCTTGCCGCAAACAAACAACTGCACTTGATCTACCAAAAGCAATATCTTCGCTTTAAAGCCCGCATATCGGCTCGGTACCGAATAGCGGTTCTTATCCACGATGACCGTTGCATACTTGTCCACACGCCCATCATAGGTCTGCACGTTGCTGAAAACGGCTTCTGGTGAAGGCAGAAGATGCGCTTTTTCCTGCTCATACAATTCGGTGACGCTACGCTCACGTCCGGATATTGTATGGCTCCCATAGGCCAAACATCGCTTGAGGAGCGTCTCGTTCAACTCCGCGAGACTGTCAGCTTCCGGAACTGGCACCATGTAATTGCGTCTGGCGAAACCGACCAACCCTTCAACGCCGCCCTTTTCATGCCCACTATCGGGATTGCAGAAACGGGCTTCAAAGCTGTAGTAGGCTCTGAGTTTTCGAAATTCCTCTTGTTCTGTGCGGCTTCTACCCTTAAGCACCTTCAGGACTGCAGTCTTAAGATTGTCGTAAATCAAAACCGGGAAGACACCCCCAAAGAACTCAAATCCCTGGATATGCGCATCAAAAAAGGCCTGCTGACGCTCGCAGGGATAACATCTGACAAAATGCTTTCCGGAGTATTTGGACCGCATACAGAAAAATTTCAGCCGGGCCTCTTTACCCCCGATAATAGCATTTGCGGTTCCCCAATCCACCTCCGCTTCATAGCCGGCTTCCGGATCGCAGGGGATAAATGCCTTTGATGTGCCTATGCCGAATCTGACCTTAGCCAACCGGACATACCGGCGCACCGTCGATTCACAACCCGAATAATCATGCTCTTCAATCAACCGGTGGTATACCCTACGAGCGGTATGCCGCTGCTTTTTCGGCTGGTCTTTGTCTCCCTTTATCCAGGTATCAATGGTCTCCAGATAGGGTTCAAGCACAGGAAAGGGCTGATGCTCTCTCTCCTTATATCCCCAGGGCTCTCCCCGAATAGCCTTCTTGATTGTGTTGCGAGAATGACCGGTCATCCGTGACAACTCGCTTATGTTCTTTCCATAAACCCGATGCGCTGTCCGTACCAATTCATACTGATCCATCCTGAGCAATTCCTTCCCTCCTTTCTATATGGTTTCGTTGGATATACCATATTAAGGAGATGTCTTGTTCAGGGTGGTCAATTTTACGTTATCACAACCCCATTCTGCTGATCAGTTTTAGGTTAGCACAATCACCTGCCTTGCCTCGGCATCCTCTGACTTTGTCATATCACAGGCCGCAATGTAGGCCAGGAGGGTAATGTCGGTAGGCTTGAGGGCTTTGTCAAGGAAAATTAACTTGTTCATTGCCACAAAGGTGGGTGCGGCCTTAAATCTTCGTTCATGGGGTACGGTCAGTTCTTTTTCTAACTCGATCTGCTCAAGCACCTTCCTGTCTCGCTCAGGTATTGATAACCATGATGAATTAATTCTCGCCCTAATTTTCTCTTTCATCAGTGAACGGCTTGGCGGTATGGTTGGGGTGCGGATCTCGGATCGCTTCATATTTTCTTTCTTTCCTCATTTTATAATTTTCAGAAAGAAGTTATTAACTTTATCTTTTTATAGGTAAAAAATTTTAATCCATAAAAAGTTTAATATGTTCTTATTTTTACGATTTATCAGGCATGTTTGCAAGGATTGTGTAAAAAAATAGTCAACTGATTATCCTGCCAAAACATCAAAAATACAAGCTTTATTGAAAACCCATATACTTTGATATTAAAAAGTATAGAACATTGATTGTAGGCTATGTCTCGACGGTTTAAACAAGGGAAAATGGCATTTGTTAGGTCGGGTTTTGACTGATTAGCTTTGAATGCTAAAAATAGCAGGCAGGCGGGGCAGGCATGATCTATCTTATAAGGACATGGCCTGACACCC
The DNA here is from genome assembly GCA_022013615.1 of Desulfobacterales bacterium. The sequence goes on from JAKLQB010000520.1 coordinate 7,216, forward strand.
CTTACGGGCAATAGGAGATTCTTTTTCTTTTGATGATATAGAGGTTTTCCTTATAAGGAGAAAGAAGTTTTTGAATGACTTAGCTTTTTGCAAAAAAGCTATTTATACTATCTCATTATATTGAAATGCATAAACATAATAATTCCGTAAGGAATATGTTTATAAATGAAAATGTAATAGAGATAGTATATGATTATTTATATTACAAAATTACCTGATAAGCTATTTTCTTTAACTTAATCTTAAAAAAATCAACTTAATTTTATTTAATTAACCTAAGAAATTACACCCAAAGAAAATATGGAAAGAAAATATTAATATTTTCTTTAAAACCCTAATCTCAATAGGTCAGGAAGGCTTCTTAATGTGTTCTTATGATCGGCTGTTAGGAAGGTGACCTTTCGATATCTATTGTTTTCACGCTGAATAAAGTATCCATCGGCAATGAAACGACCAACATATCCTTTTCGATCTTTGGTTGTGACATTCCCTAAGTCTTTCCAGATGCCAAGTTTGACAAGATTGCTTATTCGTTTCTTAACGGTTGGAAGTTTATACTCTATTTCATTTGACATAGTGGTTAGGAAATAATTGTTGTTCACAAAGCCCGAATAACGTCGGAGGCCACTATCGGTTTTATGCCTTTGGTTACCGATAATTTCATCATCATTTTTGAACATCTTTTTAAGAGCTTCGCCTTTTATCCCTCTATTGAGCTTGTCAACATAGTTCAATATCGCAAGAATAACAGGATATCGGTTTTCAAGCATCTCAACGATGTCATCATTCTTTCCATTCCGCATCCACTTACAGGGAAAATAGTTGTCTTTGTTGTGCTTGATGAGCTCCGAATATCTTTTAGTGTAAAACTTAATAATTTGTTGATGAGCCCTCAATACAGCTTTTACCAAGGCAGAGTTCGGATATTTTGCTCTATCAGCAGAACCAAATTCGCCTATTGCCCATTCCTTGTTTTGCTTCATCCATCCATTGAGCAAGGTAGAACTATTATCAATGATAAATTTTTCTTTCTCTTTAACATCGATCCTTTGTAATGGTTCAGCTTCTTTAGTTCGTTTTCTTAGTTCTTCTCTTTGGTTCATGCCCACTGCCTCCTATGCCCCATTGGAATTTTTGCTAATAAAACTTTTTGCTGTGGGTCGTTGTCAAACATTGTATCAATAGTCATGTCAAAAGCTTCAGAGAATTCCGGTTCAATGAAATCCAAACTCCGCAAGAGATCTTGTGTCCAAAAAAGAATATCTTTGACTTGATAACCTCTGACATCTTTATTTTTTGGAAATGTAGGAACAGGAATTTCCCGCCCGGACTCTCTCAGCTTTTTGTTAAATTCCATCGCTTTCTTTTTCATGAAAGGGAAAGTGATGATGTTGTTTAGCCTCTTTCGTCTCTTCAAAACTCTATCTGACATAATAACCTCCTATTCCCGATAATAGGTATTATATATGATTCATGATGCTTTTAAAAGTTTTTATTAGGATTACCTATTTTGTATCATAAGGACACAGCCTTTCCCTTTCTCTCATTCAATAGTCGGGTTACAGTTGCCTGCCATGCCTTGACGGTAAGTTCATCTGGATTTTCCAAATACCAGATCTTTTCTAAGGATATATTTATATAAAAATCAAGAGATGAGATGATGGCCTTTGTCTTATCCTTTCTACTTGGTTTTCCACTGACACCCAAGCATGTTTGTTGAAGTGACCCTACCCCCGGCAGAGCCACTTCTAAGGAGGATTCCGCCCTGGTCGTTAGCCGTGGGCTTATTATGGCGCCATGTGAAGCAAAGCTTTCCTCCATCAGAATAATTTATTATGCAGCTTGTTTGCCAATTCTCTCAATCTCACCTTTATTGAAACGTGTTAGCAAATCTCTTTTGACTGCCTCAAATTCGTGGGCGGCCTTGTGGCGTTCGCCGACGCCAGATGATACCTTTGCCTTTTCGACCTTCTCGTGAAAAGTGTTGAGTGCTTCAATTCCTTCCAGCGTTTCGGTCAAAATAATTTCCATCCTTTCGATTGCGTCATCAACTTTCGGCATACTCCGGGAAATATTTAGCCGTTCAACGGCACTCAGTGGCCTGCCTAATTGTCCCTCAGCTTCCTTGATTTTTTCACTTAGTTCATTGCTCATTATTTTTCTCCATCTCAAAATTATTATTCAGTGGTGAATAATCCTTGCGTATGTATAATTTCGCTAAGACAATGCCGTTATTCGTGCACTCATACACACGCCATAGGTCATCAATAGTACTTTCATCAAACTCTATTTCTGTTACGATCATTTGATTTTCTTTCTGACCTTCTTCTGCTCAGGTGGCTTTGCTGTGTAGGCACCGGTTGCGATCGCATTTTCAGCGTCCATAAGTTGTCCAAGGTGATGTTCTTTCCCGTTTCGATCATAAATAACATGGTAACGGTGGCCCTGGCCTTTCCCATCTGTTTCAACTTTGATTTCGTTGTGCGGTTTCATTTTTAATTACCTCGAAAAGTTATTTTTTAAAATCACCATACTTTGCCAACAGCCCGGCTTGATATTTGTTCACTTCCTTCACTGCCTCTTGAAACTGTTCAGGCGTCAAGGTCCCTGGGAATAATCCAATGCCATTTGAACCGGACCCGGTCGTATCCGTAGCCTGTGGCCTCATGAAATAATCAAACGGTGCAAAACGGACGCCACAATTCGGATCTGGCTGGCTTGCCGAATGCAGCGACTTTAACCCTGCTATATCTTTTGTCACTTTACTTATTGTCGGTTTTATGAGTCTTAACATTTCTTTTCCTCCATCTGAATTTTGAGTTCCTCAACATCTTTCGCTAATTGCTTAAGCTGGGCCGCCAGCTCTCCTTGTTCCAATGATCGGAGTAGGACATTACAGATATTAGCGATGCCGTTTGATATTTTAACTTCGATTTCTCCATGTTCCAGTTTGTTACAAATCCTGCTTAGATATTGCCTGATTGTCATGGCATTTCTTAAGTGTGTCGGATGCCATTTCTTAGGGGGGGCATCATGTTTCGGCAATAAAATCATTGGATTATCCGATTTTTTATCCTTTGCGTTTTTATGCTTTTTTAGAATTTTTCTCTCCAAGTTTCCCTCTAATCAATAACTTATTCCTAAAAGTTATTTACTTTCCTTTTTATGGGTAAAGAAATTTTGTCCATATAAAGAGTTTTCTATTGGTTTTCTATAAAATGTATAATCTTAAGGTTTAAAACCAACAGGCTTGTATTGCCCATCGTTCCATTGATAGTTAGATAGTGTTGCGTCCATTTCTCTTCCTTTCGATAAATGCCACAATGTCTTGATCGATGTTTGATTTTTTCAGAAATAGATTTAGTCGTTCCTTTTCCTTTGTAGATAGAGAAGCAAAGCCCCTTTCTATTGTAGAGATCCTGCTTTGACAAATACCTGTCGCTCTTTCCAATTCTTGCTGCGACACGTTTGCAACGAATCTTATTACTCGTAAATCCATGTTCTATCCCTAAAATAAAAAAGACCAAATGGACAACGGGTATAATAAATTCCCGGTCCATTTGGTCTCCAATTCTCCTGTAGCAAGCTACCCGGCCCTAATATCAGAATATGTTTTCTGACCAGAGGTTCAATCTCTGTCAATGGGGCTTTCCAAATGTCGCTTTAATAATAAATTATTAATCTCAAAAAATCAAGCCTTTTTATTTTTTAAATCTCGTTTAACAATGCGCCATTGACTTCTTCTTCCGCAAGACCAATATAACGCAAAGTTTGGTCAAGGGAGCTATGGTTAAAGCGTTTCATGATAACTGTAATGTCTGTCTTATGAGTTACGCGTTGGTGGAAGCCCCAAGTTTTTCGTGCTGAGTGAGCGCCGTAATTACCTTTGATATTTAGCCTCCGACACCAGCTCTTTAACATTAGATTGACATTGATTGTATTGATAGGGCGATCTGGATGAATCTGGCTCGGAAATAACCAATTGTCAGGCTTTGTATGCTTTCCCTTTCGTAAATAGTTATGTAGTGCATCATAAGCGACCTTGTTAAGACAAACGATATTGGTCTTTTTTGTTTTTGATTCTTTAACTCGGATTGTCTCCCCTGGCTTCAAGGACATCAGATCGCGGACTTTTAATCGTAGGATGTCGCACATCCGAAGCCCGTTATTTATTGATAGGATAAATAACAAAAAATCCCTGGGCGATTTCTCATATAGATAAGATTTCAACTTCTCAATATCATCAAGATTCTTCCAAGGTTCAACCATGCAACATCTGCCTTTCTCTGGGTGATTCTTCATTTGCCATTGCCTTGATAATTCCGATCTTCGCTTCCTTTGGGCTTTGTTGAGCTTATTCCTGTAAGATTCCTCCATGTTGATCCTCCCCTTTAAATGATTTGATTCTATAAGTTTAATGGTAATTCTTATATAATATATTATATAAATTCCTACTAATCAAGCCTAAATTTGACATCTTTAATTTTAATAGTAAATCAAAGTAAATCTAAGAAAATGCTGCCATAACACCTGATAATCCTGTCTAATCATATTTGATTAGTTATGTTGGGTATATTATTTTAATGTTAATCTTAAATAGGAAGCAAGATGAGCCATAAAAAATCGATAAATGGCCACAGACAGAAAACGAAATACGCCCGCTTGGATTTGGTAACCGGTAACGGCCCATGCCTCTTTATAGAGGTCGAAAATCCAAGCGGGATTTTTTTGGAGGATACGACAACCAATGAAAAATTGAATATCGAGCTTGGTCAAGGACACGGGATTGAAGGGACAGGGAACTCCGGACTTGGTGAGAGGCCTTAAGACTACCCGCAAGACTTTAGGAGCAAGGGAAGATTAGCGACCTTCCTTTTTAAGTTCATCAAATGAGTTGGTGGATTTGTCAGTAAGGTCGCATTTAACTTTTTAAACAAAGGAGAAACAACATGGAACAAAGCTACAGAGCATTGGCAAAAGGCACATTTGGTGGTGGAGCAATCACGAACCCAAACGCTTTGTCGTTAAGGTACATGACGCCTAAAAGCGACAAGCCCAAATTGATCTTTAAGCTTGGCGTTGATGTCCTCAAAAAAGCAAAGATTGCAATTAAGGACAGGGTAGACTTTATCGTCGACACCGAGGCCGGAAAGGCATTCATCCGGGCGGATCAGGAAGGCTGGAAAGTCAATCCGGTCGGAGACGGGAAAAGTGGAGCAGGCTATTTTGAACTGCCCTGGAATAGCCACAAACTTTTCGAGTTTAATAACAAACAGGCAGTAGATGTTCCCTGGACATGGACGCAAAAGACTGGGATCGCATTTAGTATTCCTTCCGCTCCTGAAGATGAAGCAGCATAAAGCCGAAACGCCTCTGAAAAGGGGCGTCTTATGAAGTTGATTACTTCATAACTGATGAGGCGAATCAAATTACAATCTTTATATGGGTAAAGAAATTTTTACCCATATAAAGAATAACTTTAAATTAAAACTTAATGGATGCTTCGTGGATTGATACGTCTATATCACAACTTACGGCTCAATTCCAAAAGTGAAGATACATAGCAGATGAACGAAACCGCTACGCGGTAGTTTTTGCTCTGCTTGTTCAAACGGACTTTTTCCATTAATTCTCAATATCCTTTCAAATTGTCTTTTTAGTAAATTTTTTTAAAACCGTGTGAATTTTCTCTTTTTTTTTATCAAAAGTGTGCGACATTACCTACTGTAATTATTCTGAAAAAGAGAAAGTGAATACTTTACCCATATAGCATTTTCCATGCCAAGATTTAGGCTTCGTTCATCTTTGTTTTATCAATAATCCCGCTACATAACTCTCTGACAAATTTTTTGGATGTTAATCAAGTCGAGCAATCAACCACTTGCTTTTTCGCGGGACTATAGATAAAACCCTATTTAGATATCACAAGGCTGCATTCGCTTTATTAGGCCTTTTGACCTATGGAAATATAACTTGCCTTTCATTACCGGATTTGTCTTGATATTTCATCAGGGTGAAAAACGTATAATGGTCATGTTTAGGGTTTTTTCTCAAATGGTTTATGATTGTATTAACTTCTTCAGGCGGTGATACTTCAATTTGCTTTTTTACAATATAAATGGCGGTACCTAACCTTATTCGTTTATTTCTGAAATCACTATAAAACGAATTCAAACCATCTATAAGCTGACCAACAGTAATTCCAAGAATATCATGTCTCTTTATGCGTTTATACTTTTCAATTTCTCGTTCAGTAACCCCCAGGAGCATCTTTGCCAAAATTTTTTCTTCGGTTTCTAAAAGAATTTCCCTAAAACTACTTATTACGTAACCAGAGCCAGATATAAAACCAGTAAGAAATAAGTTTTTTCAGATTTAGTCCAATTACTCCATTCGTGGCCATCATATTCCGAAATAGCATGAGAAGATACGGGAAACAGGAAAAGTGAAAGGCTTAAAATTATCAAAATTAATTTTCCCATAATTTCCTCCGTGATATATATTCGGTAATTGTCAAAGCTCTTCCATAGATGCGGCTGTAACATATTAGATACCTTGTATATGAGAAAGAGGTCTAAAATTACTTAAAGCATCAATTATCCTTTGTTTTGCCTGTTCACTATTAAAATCAATATAGTCATCAATAAATTTTTGCCGAATTTCGGCAAGCAGCATTTCTTTGTCATCAGTTTCAACCACCACACGATAAACATTAGCATGTTTGATGGAAACTTTTGATATTTTACCTGATTTTTTCTTTACATTTTTTCGATATATATTTTGAATTACGGGTTTGACCTCATCAACAGATTTCATGGTAATTTTCCCCCTGTTTAAAGGTTATACACCAACGGAAGGGCGCAAATTATTCTTTCTCCAAAGTTGTGATTTCTTGCCAGTATCCCAAACCAGACAATATTACAGATATCATAATTATTTGTTGTCAAATTAGCAATAACTTTATATTGAAAGTTATAGGATTGAAAGGAGGTAGAAATATGAAAGCGGTAGGATATATTAGGGTTTCGTCATTAGAACAAGTAGAAGGTGAAAGTCTCCAGGCTCAAACAAATGAAATCAAGGAATTTACTAAAAAGAGGGATTTTGAACTGGTCAGGATTTATGAAGATGCAGGAATTTCAGGCACGAGCATGAAGAAGCGGGAAGGGCTCAAAAGGATTCTAAAAGACAGCGAAAAAGGCGAATTCGATTGCGTCCTTGTCAGAACAATTTCACGGTTTGGCCGTTCTATGGTCGATGTATTAACAAATGTTGATTTCCTTCAAAAGCATGAAGTACGTCTTATCTCTATGGAACAGGATATTGACTATTCAACAACAATCGGAAAAATCATCCTATCAGTTTTAAGTGGTTTTTCAGAGCTTGAAAATGAACAGAGAACTCATGCCATTTTATCATCAAAACAAGAGCGGTTAAAACAGGGAAAACCCAGTCATGGCCGTTTACCTTATGGAAGAATATTAATCAGGGAGACTGGCGAAATTGTTTTGGATAACGAAAGGGCGGAAAGAATTAGATGGGCAGCACAGGAATATCTCCAAGGGAAACCTTTACAGGACATAGCCAGAAAGGTCGACCTTTCTGCCCATATTTTGGCTAAAACCCTAAAGGAGAAATGTGGTGATATAGTTTTAGTTGAAATGCAAGATCACAAGAAGTTGAAAATAAAAGGCGGAATCTATGAAATCAAAGTTCCTCGTTTGTTAGAAAACCATGTTATTGAAGCAATCAAAGACCGGCTAAATTTCAACCGCACACATAACCGGAGCGATGTTCAACAATACCTTTTAACTGGTTTCATAAGATGCGGGAAATGTTACAGGCCCCTTTATGGCATAGCGGCAAATCAGAGACGAAATTTCTATTACTCCCATCCAACTAAAAAATATCAGTTATCCAAGCGTAAAAACCCAGCCGATGTAAAAGTCTGTGAAGGATTAGGAGGTCATATAAAAACATTAGATATTGAGCAAGCTGTTTTTGAAACCATTAGGGAAAATACCCTTGATGAAGTCGCCTTTCAGCAAGCGATTCAAGATAGCCTACCAGACGAGGAATATGTAGCTGAATTAAATGAGCGGATCAATAAGAACGAGGCTGACTTGAAATCCATTGATAAACAAATAAGCAGGTTAGCTGAAGCCGTAGCCGGAGGACATTTGAAGCCTGAAACTGCTGGCACAACGGATAAGAAACTTTGGGATAGGAAATCTGCTATAATAAAAAACATCAAAGCTGATAAAGCAAAATTGACATCTCTCCCTGACCTTCAGGAATTAAAACAAGAGGCAGAACAGATAAGACGTGCCTTGTCATTGCATTATGGCTCTGAAGAGCATTTCCTGGAAATGTCTTATGATGAAAAACGTCAATTGCTTCATTTTCTATTTGACGGCAAAGACGCAATGACCGGGGAACGTTACGGGATTTATGTTGACAGGAATCCAGACGGTAGTTTTGATTATACTATTTCAGCCAAGTTGTTTTTTGGGATTAGAACATTCAGGAATGGCGAGATTGATGCTATGCCTTATGAAAAACAGAAAGGAAAACAAAAGGTTACATATATAGATAGAAATAAAGGTTCTTTCAAGAAACAATGGTCCTTATAAGGTCAGCCTTACCGATGATTCCAACAATGCGATCACCATCCACAACAGGAATAGTGTAGATCTTTTTCTGAGTCATTACTGTGGCAATTTCGTCAATTTCCGTCTTTTCATCTATCGTAAAAACATCTTTCGTATAGAGATCTTCCACCTTGGTGGCGTTGATCCTCTCAATTTCTTTTTCTAATTTTTTCGGGCTTGCCAGATAAAAGACTGCATCAAAAACGGTCACCACTGTCGGTATATGAAGCTTCTTGTCCTTTCGTATCAGATCGCTTTCGCAGATAATCCCAATAAGCAGACCATCATCGTCCACAACGGGAACCCCGTTAATGTGATTCTCATACAGTATCCTGGCCAGATCCTGAAGGCCTGTATCTTTTTTAACGGTGATGACCTCTGTGGTCATAATATCACTGGCATTCAACATAGTTACCTCAACTCAATTCCCCAATCCCCCTTCTCCAATACCACCATAGCGACACCGTATTTGCTGTCATCTGAAAGACTCAAATGGATACCCGTAATGCCCGCTTCACGGCAAATGTCAGAAGATTGTCCATGAAGCCTCAGGCCGGGTTTGCCATTGGGGTCATTGAAGACTTCCATGTCTCTCCATTTCAGGCCCTTCCTCATCCCCAGACCCAGGGCCTTTGAAAAGGCCTCTTTTGAGGCGAAACGGAGCGCAAATGCAGAAAACGGAGACACCCTCCGGTAGCAGAACTCTGTTTCAGCAGGCGCAAATACTCTGGCAGTAAATCTATCCCCCCATCTTCGGATCACCCGTTCAATTCTGCTGATATTCACAAGGTCTATGCCGATTCCATAAATCATTTCTATTCATCTCAAATCCCTGATCACTGATAGCAACCTTTTCTCCTTATTTTCCATGCGCTCTGCTTCCGAGTCCGATTTTTCGTGATCATAGCCTAAAAGGTGTAAGAGCCCATGTATCAGCAGTCGATCGATTGTGTGCTCTAAGTCCTCCCCAAACTCCTCCGACTCTCTAAGGGCAGCGCCAACTGAAATGACCACATCTCCCAGCATTGGCGATTCAAATTCGGATGTTGCCCCCTCTTTCATTGGAAAAGCCAGCACATTAGTAGGTCCCTTTCTCCCTAAGTAGCGATTGTTCAGATCGGCAATCCTTTTGTCGTCTGTGAACAGGATGCTCAATTCTTTTTCAGGACAGGCCAAGTCTTTTAAGACTCTCTCCAGCTTCCGTTTTATCTTCTGGCTTATGAGGCCTGGAATCTCCTGCTGGGAGCTGATCTGTATTTCCATTATCCCCCTGTTTAGAAAGCCATGCTGTTCTTCCGTTTGCAGTGGTCTCGCGCCTGCGCATAGATTTGCCATCTGTCACGGGCTCTGGATATTCAACCCGGTGATGAAAAATACCGCCCAAAGTCTGGTTGAAACTTTTTGCAATCTCATGAAGGTCCTTTAAGGTAAGCTCACACTCATCAAGTTGACCATCGGAAAAAGCCTTATTTATAATTTTCTGAACCAACCCTTGAATGCGTGAGGCCGCGGGATCCACAAGCGTTCTGGAAGCGGCCTCTACAGCATCTGCAAGCATTATGAGACCAGCCTCCTTGGTCTGAGGCTTTGGCCCCGGATAACGGAAATCCTCCTCCTTGATCTGAAGAAATTTCCTTACCTTTTTTTCCCTCTGTTCCTTGGCCTTTTCATAAAAAAAGTCTATGAGGCGTGTACCATGATGCTGCCGGATGATATCGATAATCTCACTTCCCAACTTGTGTTTTTTAGCCAGTTCTACACCATCCTTGACATGGGAAATGAGGATTAGGCTGCTCATGGACGGGGCTAGTTTTTCATGCCTGTTTTGGATAGCCCGCTGATTCTCGATAAAGTAAAGTGGCTTTCTTATCTTCCCGATATCATGGTAGTAGGCAGCCACCTTGGCAAGTAGGGGGTTGGCCTTGACCGCTTCAGCAGTCGCCTCAACCATATTGCTGACGATTACGCTGTGGTGATATGTTCCAGGACACTGAACCATAAGCTCCCTTAGAACTGGTTGGTCTAAATTGGCAAGCTCAAGGAGTTTGATGTCCGTGGTAAACCCAAAGGACATTTCAAACAGTGGCAGGAAGCCAGTGGCTAAGACGCCCACGAGAATTCCCCCAATGAAGGCCGCTCCACATGCAATAAGGGCCTCAGGGCTATAAAGCGATCCATGCAAGGCCTCTATTGCAAGAGCCAAAATCATATTCGTAAGACTTACCTTTAGACCTGTCTTAATGAAGACGCCCCTATCTCGGCAATGTCTTACCCCATAGCCTGCAATAAGGCTGCTGACAAAAAAATACAAAAAGAACTCTGCGTCACCCCCTACAACAAAAGCTGCAAGCACTGATATGATTAAGGAGAAACTGGCGGTCAATCTCATCCCCTGAAAGACGGCTACAAGCATGGCCCCGCTCGCGACCGGTGCGGCGAATAAAAGAGTCCTGGGCGAAAAAAAACGAAATCCACGGGCTACGTCTTCAGCCATGAAATTAAACATCACGACCACCAAAAAAACGGCCAAAAGAGTTACTGCACTAAAAAGAAGACCCTTTACCTCCTCTCTTGATGATCCATTTGTTAACAGACCCACCATATAAATGGCCGCAAGGAGATAAGCTATCAGCAGGGCCATGGCGGGCGCCCTGCCTATTATCTCTTTTTGTTTAAGAGACTTGTTTTCTTCTGAAAGTCTTAAAAGATGCTCACCCTGGATCCTTTCTCCTTCCCTGACAAGCATTTCACCCTTCTTTACCTTAAAATAGAAGGGTTTAACCGATTTTCGAGCAAGATCTTTCCTAAGTTCCGTCTCCCTTTTGTTGAAGGTGAGATTTGGTTTGATGAGGGCGACAGATAGATTAACCGCAACTTCAGCCAGCCGAGAAGAGCTTAACGACTGCTCTAAGGCCTGGCTTTGCCCGTTGATTATTTTCCTGGCCGCCTTCACATCATAAAACCGATTAAGGTCTGTTACCTTGAGCTCCTGTCCAGTATGGATATTATGTAAAAAGATTCCCATTCCACTCTGGCGCTCCAAAATAGCCTTATTAATAACAATCCCTTTCTTTTGGACCTGAGTGACTAAATCTATTACCGTCTCTTCCACCTCCCAGGGGAAGCCGTTTTTCATTAAAAGACCGATGATCTTTTCGTCCGGAGCAACATCAAGGGTTTCGAAAAAACTCTGTTTAAAAGCGTCAGCGTTCGTTGCCTGATCCTTTGGTAGTTTTTCAGGGGAATCAGTGACAGAAGGAACCTCAGCTAAATACTGCCTGCCTGCAGAAAACGCATCTCCTATCCTGGCCAGAATATTTGTTCCGGTGGGATCAAAGTCATAAACAGCAAGTACTTCCTTAGTGGCTTCCTGTCTGCTCTTCTCCGTCAGTTCATTATTTTCAATGAGCAGCTCTCGGGAGGCCTTGATATCCCGATCAGCCACATCCCCGAGGTCATAGATTCTTGGCCTGGTCAACACATTCGGGAACAAAAGAATGGAAACAATTATGCTCAAGCCAATCAAGATGGCCCACTTTTGGACATTAGGTCCAAACCAGTGGCCTTTTTTGCTTGACTGCTTGCTCCCGTGAAAGGTCTCTCTTTCTCCCCTTTTTTGGGGCTTGCTCCGCCCGAGGGTCCTTATTTTTGTTTTGTCTGGCATATCAAAATCCTAAAAAAAGTAGTTTTTACGCGATTCCCATCTATTTTTTCCGCTTGCTGCCTTCCATTTTCTCGTAAGCATGTATAATTTTCCGAACAAGCGAGTGCCTGATAACGTCCTCTTTGGTAAAATAGGCAAATCCAATTCCTTTGATGCCTTCGAGAATTTCTCTTGCTTCAATAAGCCCGGAAATTCTCCCTTCAGGAAGGTCGATTTGGGTAACATCCCCAGTAATAACCGCCTTGGAGCTAAAACCGAGTCTGGTTAAAAACATCTTCATTTGCTCTGAAGTGGCATTCTGTGCCTCATCCAGGATAACAAAGGAATCATTTAACGTCCTGCCCCGCATGAAGGCCAGGGGGGCCACTTCAATAACGCCTTGGTCAAGCAAACGGGATGTATGCTCAAAATCCAACATATCGTGCAATGCGTCGTACAAAGGTCTGAGATAGGGATTTACCTTCTCATAAAGGTCTCCGGGCAAAAACCCCAGGTGCTCTCCCGCCTCCACCGCCGGTCTCGCAAGGACGACCCGATTGACCTCCTTTTTGATCAGGGACGAAATAGCCATAGCCATGGCAAGATAGGTCTTCCCCGTCCCTGCAGGCCCAATCCCAAAAACAATATCAAATTTTCGAATACTGTCGATATAATTCTTCTGATTAACAGTCTTTGGGGTTATAACTTTTTTCTTTGAAGAAATATAGACTTCATCTCGGAATATTTTCTCCAATGAGCATGACTGATCACCGCTCAGAATCCTTACAGCATAGTCCACATCATTTTCATAAATCGGGTAGCCCGCCTTCAAGAGGTCATATAATTGGGTTATGACTGCATCTGCCAGGCCGACCTCCCAATCCCCGCC